>JAGRBY010000905.1 GCA_020433835.1 Anaerolineae bacterium
TGTCAAACAGTACGTTCAAAGTGGCAAAGTCAACTTCAATAAAAAGCACGGAGTCTGGCATCGGGTTGATTTGCCTGGTTAGGGCGCGGGTTGGTTTATAATAGGCAAACAACCAACTACATAAACCAAGAATTGAAATGAAGATTAATTTTCTGGGGTTTGCCCCACAACAACAATGTGTCCATTTCGAAAATAGAAATCAGGGTGCTTCAAGATATGGCTCGGCGAGTCGAAGTTTGCCAACTCGCGCCAGACCACCATATCTTTCTCTGGCAGATCCACACTTTCAGCCGCTTGAGCGTGGACTTGGATTATCGTGCTGATAAACTTTTGTTCAATGGGGCTTAGTGGCGCTTTCCGTTCACTAAGAAAGGTTTCGAAGCTGACATTGATAAGCCCCGCTTGTTTAAGCCACGTCGGTAATTGCAAGGTCCGTAATCCACCTTGCAGCGGAGCCAAATGATGGCGATCCCTATCATAGACGCGCCAGATCATTGTTGGGTCAAAAGGAGAGAACATAACTAAGGCCAATTCATACTCTTTTATAGCAACAAGCCCTCCGGGACGCACTACCCGACCAAACTCAGCTAATACTTTGCCTAACTCTTCATCGGTCAGATACTGGGTAATGTTGGCACACCAGACAACATCAAAGCGATTACTTTCGTATGGTAATGAGGTGAGATTGCCAACCCTGCTTTCTATAGAACAAGGAAATTGTCTGTTTTCTATAAGGGCATCAACTATTTCTATATTTTCAGGAGCCAAATCATACGCACTAACATGACCACTCGAACCAACCAGTTCGGCCAGAAGTGGAAGGAAACTTCCCCCACCGCACCCCGCATCCAACACCTTCCAGCCTGATTTGATCCCCACTGAGCGGATCATCGCTTTATACTCCGGTTTCATCGCCTCAAAGTGGCTATCCAAATAGGAACTTTCGGACAATTCGTGACCGGTTGATGTTTTTGTAGAATGGTAATCTGTCATCAAACCCTCTTTTTATGTAATAATACCACTTGATTGTGCCTAAATCGTTCTAACGTCTCAATGAATTAGCCGCCCAACGCTTGAAATTTCGCGATTGCGGGCCAGCGAGAGTCACCACAATTACTCCTTTTTTGCTGGCAAGTAGCCGTTGTAAAAACAGGCGGTAGCAATTCGCTTGACTTGCTAGCCAGATGAATTTATAGTCAGGCTCTCCCTGGTATAGACCAAGAAACTTCTCCCAATCAAAGTGAATTAAGTGGGTAGCTCTTAAACCTTATAAACTTTTTTCAGCTTTGTCTTTTAAGGCTTGGTTCATTGCCTCGAACCCACGCCGGGTATTCTCACCGATGAATCGCAACACTAGTGCAACCAAAATACCACGAAATTCTTCACGCTGTTTAAATTTGACCCGATTGTCGTCCACAGGTTCGACTGTGAAAATGTGTTCACCATCAAATAGACCGGGCATAATTAGATGACCCAGCCAACGCAATTCGCGATTTGGCTCTACTTTGAGAAGCGTTGGTTTGAACGTCATCGCTCTTCCGTTAGGTGGTTGGATTTCCACTTCAAGTTTCGCCCCTACCTCAATTTCTCCGCTTGCTTGGCGAAGAAAAGGATTCCACTCTGGAAAATCGGCAAAATTGGTGAGTATTTGCCATACCTGTTCAGCCGCTGCTTCAATTTCAATCTCGCTATAAAGTTCTTTCATTTTCAATCTCCCCTTGGCGCCGGTGTTTACTGCTGAATTAACCAACCGATCCGATCATACGACACCAGATAATGAACAACTACAACAGTGCCGAAAATAAGACTAAGTCGCGGGTATCCCATTTGGTAAAGCAGCCAGGTTCCGATAGCAAAAAATGTTAACTCCAGGATCAGCCGTACAATACCCGGTACAGGAACCGGGGCTCTTCCTGAACGGCTAGGATCATTGGGAACAGCAAATATCCCCCACACAACAGCAAACAGTAGGGGGATACCGAACGCCAGAACGAATCGAAACCAACCTTCGCTCTGCCGCCAGCCCCAAACACCCATTGCCAGCAGTGTCGATAATTCAAGTAGAAATCAAATGGTGAGATTGATTGGATGTGACCCCATAGCCTTCCCTTACTGTATGAAATCCTTATATTTTGAGAACGTGAATAACTTCTCTTTTGATAACAATCTGGCTAACCATGTTTAGCGGAAATTTTCCTGTAAATATTTCGCTATCTTTTTACATCTAATCGATTAGGTCTCAAATCTAATTCTTCCAACAGTTCTATAAGCCTATTATCACATAAAGCATCGCTTTTTTCAATCCTCAATACCGTATTTCTATGTTATAAGCTAAAACCAGACCTATAAGGTTTCTAAAAACCTTATAGGTCTATTATTTCCGGTGGTCTTTGATGAAAAGCGCGGTAGGCCGTTGCTCCGCCAAACCAATCCAGAACAGAACCGTCTCTTTTGCTACTTTGGTCTCTTGGCGGCTCAGTACGGCCTGGTAGGAAGAATAAGGCCACTCGGCCGGGTCTCGACAAAATTGGTGGTGAACCGGGTTGTAGTGAATGTAATGGATCAGCCGGAGGAAATAACGCTCATTCTCCACCCTTTTTCGCCGGAGATAATCAATAAACAAGGCTCCTCGGCGTTCATACATCTTATTGTAGGCTTTGGTATAGCCATTAAAGAAATTGCTGAACTGCTGCATAGCAAACCGGGGGTATGAAAAGTCGGTCCGAATCAGTTTCTTGTCAGGGTAAAGGGTTTGGGCGTGGTCAAAGAGAACATCTTCGCTGCGGATTTGGACCAGAAAATGAAAATGGTTGGGCAGCAAGCAGTAGGCGTAGGTGTGG
>JAGRBY010000906.1 GCA_020433835.1 Anaerolineae bacterium
CGACAGCGGCCAGATCAAGCGTTACGTTAATGTTTTTGTCAACGATGAAGAAATCCGCACCCTGCAAGGCGGCGATACTCCCGTTGGCGAAAAAGATGAAGTATCTATTATCCCGGCCATGGCCGGCGGGCAAGCCTAAGGAGTTACGATGAGTTATTTATCCCGTGATCAATTAATGGCCAAACTTCGCAAAGAGATCAAAGAGATCAACGTACATGAGTTGGCCCAAAGAATGGAAAGTGATAAAGACCTGACAGTAGTTGATATTCGCGGCCTGGAAGAGTGGGATCAGGGCAATATAAAGGGTTCGGTCCATATTCCGCGCGGCTTTCTGGAACTAAACATTGAAACCCACGCTCGCGACCGTGATAAACCCGTCGCCGTGTTGTGTGCCGGGGGTGTGCGCAGCTTGTTAGGCGCACGTGACCTGGAAACGATGGGTTACACCAACGTATTTTCTGTAGCCGGTGGCTTTAACGGCTGGAAAAATGCCGGGTTTAACTTTGTAGTTCCCCGCGTGATGACCAACGAACAGCGCCAGCGCTACAGCCGCCATACCATTATGCCTGAGGTGGGCGAAGAAGGGCAGCTCAAACTGCTCGACTCGAAAGTGCTTATCATCGGGGCCGGTGGTCTGGGCAGCCCGACCGCTATTTATCTGGCCGCCGCCGGTGTTGGTACCCTCGGCATTGTCGATTTCGATGTCGTGGATACCAGCAACTTGCAGCGCCAAATTATCCACAAAATGGAAGATGTTGATAAACCCAAAGTCGAGTCGGCGGCACGCTCTATCGCCCAACTCAACCCCGATGTCAAAGTCATCGGCCATCGCACCCAAATCACCAGCCAAAATGCGTTCGATCTCATCGGCCAGTATGATCTGGTCATCAACGGCTCGGATAACTTCCCGACCCGCTATCTGGTGAACGACGCTTGTGTGATCTTGGGCAAACCGCTGGTTGATGCCAGCATCTTCCGCTTTGAAGGACAAGTGACGGTTTACGATACCGCCAACGGCGGCCCCTGCTATCGCTGTCTCTATCCCGATCCCCCCCCTCCCGGCGAGGTACCCAGCTGCGCCGAAGGCGGCGTTTTTGGGGTACTGCCCGGTATCATTGGCAGTCTGGAAGCTGTTGAAGCCATCAAACTGCTTTTAGGCGAAGGCACCACCCTGGCCGGTCGGCTGCTGGCCTACGATGCGCTTGAAGCAGAGTTCCGCGAACTGAAAGTTGCTAAGGACAAAAACTGCCCGGTATGTGGTGAGCACCCGACCGTTACGGAATTGATCGACTATCACCAGTTCTGCGGCGTTCCCAGTGCAGAGCCGGTAGGCATTAACGGCGCGGCTAAAGAAGCGGCGCTGGCCTAGACGAAACTATTCATGAGATGCGAGACACGGTTGCTTGTCGATGTCGGCATCGACAAGCAATTTTTAGACAATGTTTTTGCAAGTGTCTCGCATCTAGAAACGTAGAGCGTAACCGCAGTCTACACTAAGAATCACCCCAAGGAGCAGGTGGATGACTTTTCTAAAAACGATGGATAACACGGAAGTGAAACCAATTTTCACCCTCAAACGCCCGGCTGATCTCCGCACGCTAGGAGACTCGATTACCTCGCGCATCGGCAATACCCCGCTGCTGCCGCTGCACCGCATTGGCGCGGCAGAAGGGCTGCCCCAAAATGTGGTCGTTTACGCCAAGGCTGAGTGGTTTAATGCCAGCGGTTCGGTGAAAGCACGGCCTGCTCTGGCGATGATTGAAGATGGCGAGCGCCAGGGCTTGCTAACGCCCGATAAAACCATCATCGACGCCACGTCCGGCAATACGGGCATCGCGCTGGCGATGATTGGGGCGGCCAAAGGTTACAAAGTGACGCTGGTGCTGCCCGGCAACGTCAGCGATGAGCGCAAAAAGATTCTCAAAGCGTATGGCGCGGAACTGGTCTTGACCGATCCCTTTGAAGGCGTCGATCTATCCATCAAAACTGCACAAAAGATGGCTGCAGAAAAGCCCGATGTTTATTTCCGACCCGATCAGTACAACAATCCGGTCAACTGGCAGTCGCACTACCACACCACCGGCGTTGAAATTTGGGAACAAACCCAGGGCCACGTCACCCATTTTGTGGCCGGTCTTGGCACCAGCGGCACCTTCATGGGTACAAGCCGCCGGTTAAAAGGGTTTAATCCTAACATCGAGGTCATTTCCGTAGAGCCGGCCGATGAACTGGCGGTCATCGAGGGATTGAAGCACATGGAAACCAGCATTGTTCCCGGCATCTACGATCCGGCGCTGGCCGACCGCTCGATTGAGGCTTTTCCTGAGGAAGCGCACCAAATGACGCGCCGGTTAGCCCAAGAGGAAGGCATCTTTGTGGGCTACTCAGCCGGTGCGGCCGCCTGGGCAGCGTTTGAAGTTGCTAAAACTCTCACGGAAGACAGCGTCATTGTTACCATATTCCCCGACGGTGGCGAAAAATATCTAAGCATCGCGAATTAACCGAGGATTGGTAGGCCCGATCTAAGGCCATCGCCAGAATTTTTGTGGCTTCATAACGCTGGTTGACAATTTATCGGAATAATTTTATACTCCTCAATGGAATAGCGTACTGAGGCAATCGGTTTATGATCGGGCTTGGGTACGCTTTTGTTTGAAAAATACCTATCGTCAAAGGTGACGAGCAAAACAAGTTCGACACCAAGTAGAACTCAATTAGGATAAGTCGCCGCTGACTTAAAACCACACCATCGAGCGATTTATCCACCTAACTTATTATAGAGGAGAGATCGATGTCCCCCCAGATTGGTACAGATGCTAATCCCCTTCGCGTC
>JAGRBY010000907.1 GCA_020433835.1 Anaerolineae bacterium
AAACCGAACGGGGCCAGCATAATAACCAACACCATAACAATGGCTGGGTGAATACTTACACTATCACCCACCACGCGCGGAACCAATAGATTTCCCTCTATCTGTTGAATAACAAGAAATAGCAGGGCGACAGCCACTGCACTTTGCCACGAGTGGAACAGACCGACGATAATCGCTGGAACCGAGCCAAGAATAGGCCCGATAAAAGGAATTAGCTCCATAAAGCCGGCAAAAACCGCTAACAACAGCTTGAACCGCAGCCCCTCTACGCCGGCCCAATCTAAAATGTTTAGCCCGATAAAAACAGCAAAAAAGATGACCGTGCCTAATATAAGCTGACCCCGAAAATAATTGCCGATAACACGATTAATGATGGTGAGCGTAGCCCAAAAATCGGCGCGGATGCGGGTCGGCAGCATTTGATTTAATGCTTTTTTGCCCGGTTCGAGATCATTCAAAACAAAAAACAGCCAAAATGGGATAACCACAAAACCCAGCAAAAAGGTAAAGGTGTTAACCACGCTTAAAACAGCCGTGATAGCAAAATTGATCAGCCCACTGATGTAGGCTAAAACATTATTTCGAAGACTATCCAGCGCTTCGGTAATGCCTTCATCAATGACAGTTCGGTAATCTTCCGGCAGCGAGGCGAGATAATCATTGAGACGCTGATAGTATTGTTGAATCTGCTCCGAATTAGGCAACAGTTGAAGCAAACTGTTCAACTGGCTAATGAGCGGCGGGATTAAAAAAGCAATAACAAGAAACAATATGAGCAAGAAAATAAAGAGAACGATAAGAATGGCCGTCCAGCGCGGCATATACCCTTGGAGGCGATTCACGAGCGGGGCCATAATATAGGCCAGAACAATACCAATCTGAAATGGCAGCAAAGATGACCAAGACACTTGAATAACCCAATAGAGAGTTACTAACGCTCCCACAATGAGCAGTAGTCGAGCCAGATCTATAGGGTCGATGCTGCTTATTCGCAACCAAAGCCGTTTCCAGGCCAATTTAGAACGGTTTTGAGCCTCCGTTAGTTTCTCCATCTCATCCGTGCTACTTGCCTTTACGGCAGGATCGGGCAGTGAAGGCATTTCCGCTATCCTTAAACAGCTATATTAATTGTCGTAATTTTATTTTGGCTTGTCTGGGTGATGAAAAGAATTTGGCAATATGCTTCTAACCATACCACTAGCCGTCACGGTAGACAAAAACTTTAGCGGCTTTTGCACGGTTACCCGATAGACTGAGCCAATAAGCAGCTGGGATTGGAAAGTGATATTGCTATCATTTTGCATAGAGGGTAGGTGGTGTATACTACTTCCGCTGAGTGCTGCATCTAGTGAAGCGTAGCTGCCGAAGTTTTATAGTGGTTTTGATCATGCTTTTTTGCTAATAAAAAATCCTGATGTTTCAGCAGTACGTTTTTAACCGTTTGTAACAGCGAGGTAGGACTAAAGGGCTTGCCTATAAATGCGTCAATTTCGCTATCCATATTGAGGCCAATTTGAAGCATCCGAAGCTGATCAAGGCTGCTGGCCCGGGCCGAAACCACAATAACCGGTGTGTTGGCTATTTGGGGATGGCGTCGAACCCGACGTAACAGTTCGATGCCGTCGATACGCGGCATCATGATGTCCAAAATAATGAGATCCGGTTTTTCGCGGCGGGCCAAATCCAGCCCCTCTTCCGGTTTTGTGGTGCGTAATATTCTAAAACCTGCCGGCTCAAGCGAGTGCCGAATCAAGTTTAAAATGTCTTGGTTATCGTCAATAACTAAAATTTTCAATTCGTCAGGCCAAAGATTTTTGGCTGTTGATGTCTCGTTATGATAACTCACGGTAAAGCCCTCTCATGGTTTATACGGCGATAGTTTCTCTTAAGTCAAATTTTACTGTTTTTGGCCCCTATTGCTGTACATGGTTATATTAAACTAAGGACTACGGCCAAGTTGGTGATAGTGTAAAAGAACTTTATTATTAAAATATAAAAACTTTAAAGGAAATTAGTTAATGTTACTTGGTGCTCATCTATCCGTCGCCGGTGGTGTTGATAAATCTTTTAAGCGCGCTGTCGATTTAAACTGCACAGCCTTTCAAATCTTTACCAAATCTAATCGTCAGTGGAGTGCTAAAGCACTTAAGCCGGAAGAGATTGACCTCTATCACCAGCAGCAAGGTGAAACCGGAATAGAGCCGGTTGTTTGCCATGCCAGCTATTTACTTAATTTGGGTACGCCTGATGATGCTCTGTGGCACAAATCCATTAATGCCCTTGTGATTGAGTTAGAACGGTGCGAGGTGCTGAAAATACCTTACCTGGTTATTCATCCCGGTGCCCATATGAAGACGGGTGTCGCGGCTGGAGTAGCACGCGTTTCTGCAGGCCTTGACATTGTTCATGAGCGCTTACCCGATGTTCAGGTGAAAGTTGCCTTAGAAAATACCGCCGGCCAGGGCACCACACTGGGTTCTAACTTCGAGGAGCTTAAGACCATTATTGATGCCTGTCACCAAAAAGAACGGCTGGCTGTTTGCTTTGATACATGCCATGCCCTGGCCTCAGGCTACGAATTTCGTACCCCGGCCGCCTATCAGGCCATGATCGATCAGTTTGACCGGGCCGTAGGCCTCGACCGGTTGACCGTAGTTCATGTCAACGATTCAGAGAAAGACTTAGCCAGCCATGTCGATCGCCATGCCCATATTGGCGAAGGCTGCATCGGACTTGAACCGTTTGGTTACTTCTTAAACGATCCCCACTTTGAAAAAGTTCCCTTTTTACTGGAAACGCCGGTTGATAAAGATCCAGATGATAATGTG
>JAGRBY010000908.1 GCA_020433835.1 Anaerolineae bacterium
ATATAATCGGGATTGTGTGGCTCAAGCAGACGTGCTTTGGGATAAATGGCATCCCAGCGATTGTACTCAGCCAGAGCAAAATCGTGCTCCAGCACAATCGCTTCGGTTGGGCAGGCTTCGGCGCAGTAGCCGCAGAAAATGCAGCGCAGCATGTTGATATCATACGTTGAGGCGTAGCGCTCACCAGGTGAGTAGCGTTTTTCATCCGTGTTTTCAGAGGCTTCCACATAAATGCAGTCGGTTGGGCAAGCTGCCGCGCACAAAGCGCAGCCAATGCACCGCTCCAGACCGTTGTCATAGCGCTTCAACACATGTCGCCCTCGAAAACGGGGATACACTTCAACCGGCTCATCCGGATATTGATGGGTCACCGGCTTTTTAAAGAAATATTTCAGTGTAACGCCCATCGCCTTTGCAATTTCTGCCGACCCGGTTACAACATCTTTCAATTGATTGATCATATTTCGCTATCCTACCTTGTCAGGTCAATACTCGGTTTTTGTAGCACAAATTGCCAATTTGTGCCTCTCGTTTATCCCAACCACGAACAATTTAGCAAATTGTTCTACAAACTGCGTAAATCCTAATGTATTAAAAGAAGAGAACCGCAAGTACAAGCGCCGTAATGGCGGCGTTAGCAATGCTTAACGGCAGCAGGAACTTCCAGCAAAACTTCATCAGCTTATCAAATCGAACGCGGGGAACGCTAACCCGCACCCAAATTATTAAAAATATTACAAACGCAACTTTAAGCAGCAGGTATACAATCCCCAAAACCGGAATCTGCTGAGAGAATGGCCCCAACCAGCCGCCCAAAAAGATGGTGGCGGTAATAAAGCTCAGCACAATCATATGGATATATTCTGCGGCGAAGAAAAGGCCAAACTTCATGCCACCATATTCCGTGGCAAAACCGGCAATTAGCTCGTTTTCCGTTTCCGGCAAGTCAAAGGGAGAGCGGCCGGCTTCGGCCAAGCCACAAATGAAGAATATCAAGAAGGCAATGGGCTGAATAAAAATAAACCACAGATAGCCACCCAGATGCGATGCTTGAAAATTGACGATGTCTGTCATTCGCATTGAGCCGGTAATGAGCAGGATACTCAGCAGCGCCACGCCCATCGGCAGTTCGTAACTGAGCATTTGCGCGCTCGTGCGCAGACCGCCCAGCAGCGAGTATTTGTTATTGCTCGACCAGCCGCCCAAGACCACCCCATACGTTCCCAAACTTCCAACGGCCAGCAGGTACAGGATACCCACATTAATATCCGCCATCCAGGGGTAAATGGTGATGGTCGAACCAAAAACCTCAAACGGTAAAACCAACGGCTGGCTGGCAATGGGAACGACACCGGAAGCCAATAAAGCCGGCACCAGCGAAACGCCGGGAGCCATCAAATAGACAAGCCGGTCTACGTGGTTGGGAATGACTTCTTCCTTGAAAAACATCTTGAGGCCATCGGCCACAATTTGCAGCGTCCCGTAAGGGCCAACCCGGTTTGGGCCGAGGCGCATGGTAAATTTACCCAAAACGCGCCGCTCGATAACCGTCAACGCGCCGAAAGCAGCCATAAGTCCGCTCGCCACAGCGCCGATGATGATAATTTGTACGATAATATCGACAAGCAGTTGCTGATCCATCAGACTAACTTTTCTCCACTTTTACGGTCGAATACAGGCCATTCGGGCCGACCAATTTTTCGGCAGGGCGACCCGCTAAGTTACGCGGCATCAAAGCCACCCCTTCGCTTACCGTTCGCTCGATATGTACCGGCACCGTCACGGAGGTTCCGTTCTGAGAAACCGTCACCGTATCACCCATTGCTACCCCCAACTTTTGCGCATCGCGACTCGACAGCATCAGCTGCGGTTCAAGGATATGGGCCGCGACCACTTCGGCTTCGGCCAACAAACGGCCACCGTCATACAGCATCCGCGGAGCAACCAGAGTTAATCCTTGCCCTGGGCTGTTTGTCTTGGCCGGTTCGATAAAGCGCAGCGGGATCTTCGGGGCCGAGTCACTTTCGGCGGCAGTTGCCCACTGAATGCCTTCACGAATATCGGTCGTGAAGCTCATACCCTCGTAAATATAGTGTTCGGTTTTGCGCTGCAATGAGATCGGAGCAGTCAGGTTTTTGAAATCCATACCGGCGTACAGCGGTACGCGTTGTGTAATCTCAGCCATCACGCCATCGGCTGAAGCATAAGCCCAATCAGCACCCATTTGCCCGGCGATGCCGGTGAAAATGAGCCAATCGGCCCAGGCTTTACCCGGCGCGGGAACACCCTGATCGAAGGTCTGAACGCGTCGTTCCAAGTTGGTGTATGAACCATCGCGCTCGGCATTGCCTTTGGCCGGGAGAACGACGTCGGCCAACTGTGCGGTTTCGGTCAGGAACAACTCTTGCACGACCAGGAAATCGAGCTGTTGAAGGGCTTGTTTGTAACTTTCGCTATCAACGGCGGGGTCGGCAGCGGCAATTAACAAACCTTTGATACCACCAGCCGTTAACATCTCAGCTGCGGACAGACCGGCATTCGATTCAACCGGCTTGTAGCCCGGCAGACGATCGGGCAAGATGCCCATATCGATTGCGCCTCGGCTGTTAGCGTGAGGCAGAACAGCAATCACGCCGTTGTTGGGCTTACCGGCGTGTCCGGTAGCCAGCGCCAATGCTTCCAGAGCGGCTCGCAGTGCAGGGTCATTTCCAGCTTCAAGACCAAAGATAATGATGCCGTTTTCGGCTTCGGCAAAGGCTTTGGCCGCAGCATCAATCGCGTCGCTCGTAAGCCCGGTGGCTTCGGCTACTTTATCCGCGCTGTAA
>JAGRBY010000909.1 GCA_020433835.1 Anaerolineae bacterium
GCGGCCCGACCCACAAAGTCGGGCGCTATGGGGGCTGTGGTGGGGATGGCGGCCAGTTCGGTTTGAAGGGCCGGTCGGCTTAACGCGCCAGCTTGAATTTCGGTTCGTAATTGTTGGAGGGTGTCGGTGGGGGATACGCCCAGTTCGGCCTGCAGCAGAGTTTGGCAGTGGTCGTATTGCCGCAGAGCAGCCTCGCGCTGACCGGTTTGGGCGTAGAGCCAGATCAGCTGGGCGTGCGCATCTTCTAGCAGTGGGTTATGCTGTAAAAGCCGACGGGCATACTGAATGGCCGGTTCATAGCTGCCGCTCCGGCTAAATTGTCGTACCAAAGAAGCAAGCGCCCGCTCCAACAACTGCTGAACCTGAGCGCGCTGGCCCAGCAGCCACTGTTCGAATTCAGGGGCATCGGGCAGGCTAAAGGCTTCTAGGAATTCGCCACGGTAGAGGCTGACAGCAGACTCGATAGAGGCGGTATCCTGCCGAGATAGATCGCCGCTAAGCTGCTGTCGAAAGGTGGCGTAATCAACCCGGACAAGCTGCGGGTTGAGGCGGACGGTGTTGTTTTCGGTCTGAAGGAAATCGGCACCCAGTTGGTTGCGAATACGGCTGAAGAGCAGTGACAGCACCCGGCTGGGCGCGTTAGCTTCTTGGCAAAAGAGGTCGGCCAGGTGTTGGCGCGATGGAGGCTGATCGGCGGCTGCCAGGTAGGCCAATAGCGCCCTGGTTTTGCGGCGCAAAGTAGGTGGTGGTGATGGGAGACGTTCAAGGGCGAACGATCCCAATAAGCGGATGGTCAAAGTTGATGGATTGGTCGCCATCACATATGTACCTCGGCTGCAGACGACCACCAACAGCCAAAGAGACGGAATTTTCGGCCATCATCAAGAGCGCTATATTTTAACGACTTATGGGTCTACTTCTGCGGACTTTATACTTTATGCTGTTCATCAATATAGCACACATCTTCCCCGGCGGGCAACAATTTGGCCGAGTATTGGATCTACGCTGTGTAGATGACCTCTATATCCGCTCCTATAAAAAGGGCCAAGCAGATTCTCTGAAAATTACCGTAGGACAAACTTAAGTTTGTCCTACGGTAATTTTCATTGTCGCTGTCGGCCTGTGAGGGCTATCGGACTCCTCAACAAAAAGTTACGGGGTTACCCTGCTGGTATACATCACTAATGAGTATACCGGCTAATGGACACATCCATGAATTGACCTTAAAATAATAACGAACAGAGTCACAAAGTTGCAAGGTCGCAAATATAAATTCGTGTGACATGCAACCCTGATACCTTGCAACCCTGCAACCTTGTTACCTAGCTACCTTGTATCCGTTAGTAAAAAATTATTAAGGAGATTCATGATGTATATTGGCTTACAAATTCCGTCGTTTAAGTATCCCGGCGGCGCGGCGGCTATCCGGCCCAAGCTGAAAGAAATCGTCACCACCGCCGAAGAGGCAGGCTTTTACAGCCTCTGGGTTATGGATCATTACTATCAAATCAAGGGCTTATTTGGCGAAGCCTATACCGACCCAATGTTGGAAAGCTATACCACGCTCGGCTATTTTGCCGGATTAACGGAAAAAGCCTATCTTGGTGTGCTGATCACGGGTGTTATTTATCGCCATCCCGCCGTTCTGCTGAAGATGATCAACACCCTCGATATTGTCTCGGGGGGGCGGGCTTATCTGGGCATTGGTGCGGCCTGGTATGAAGACGAAGCCAAAGGCTATGGTATCGCCTACCCCTCAACCTCAGAGCGATTCGAGCAACTGGAGGACACGCTGCAACTGGCCAAGGCGCTCTGGGCTGGTGATGAGGCTTCCTTTGAGGGCAAGCACTTTTCTGCGCCGGCCATCACCAACAACCCCCGCCCGCTCTCAAACCCGCATCCCCGCATTATGATTGGCGGCACCGGCCCGAAGAAGACTCTGCGCATGGTGGCTGAATATGCGGATGCCTGCAATATCGGAGCCTGGGTTGGAGCGGAAAACATGCAAAAATCGCTCGACATCCTCAAAGAACATTGTGACTCTCTGGGCCGCGATTACGATACCATCGAGAAAACCTGCCTCGATACCGCGCATCTTGCCGGCGATGATACGGTCGACAGCCTCATCAATCGCATCAAGAAACTCTCCGAGATGGGCTTCACCCACGCTATATTCAATATGCCGGATGTCAGCGCGATTACACCGCTCGAAACCTTTGCCAAAGAGATCATCCCGGCCATAGCCGACATCTAAAGATCGGCAAAAAACAACTTCCGCCAGCCCATCCACCCCCAAATTTGCAGATAGGCTGAGGTTAGCAGCGGTGAGGCTGCTGTGATACAGCTTCATTATAAATATGAGCAAAGCCGGGATTAATCCGCGCCAGGGTACTCAATAAACCCTAGACCGAAGGATTGATCCCGGCTTTTAGTTATCTCTTCAAGTCAAAAATATAGGAAGTTTATAGTAGATACAACCATTCAGTGGATGTTCAGTATTAATCACAAAACTAATCCTCCACCAAACCCATAAACAAACGCGCCTCCACCTCCCTCAAACGAACCCCGGCACATTGAGTGGACCGCCAACCCTAAAACCGCATCACGCTGCACTTTCATCGGTTGGCTGGAAAGGATAGCCGCATACAATAACCATTCCCTCGCTCAAAAATCGGAGCCAAAGACACTGGTGAAACCTATTTACAAAAGAAGCGAAGGAAGTAAACCCGATTTTTTACTCCCTCCTCTCAACAATCATGGCTTTTCTCGACCCGCTTGGCCCCTCAGCAAGTGCTTTATTGCTGTTTGGTTTCATTTTGGCCCGA
>JAGRBY010000090.1 GCA_020433835.1 Anaerolineae bacterium
TGAACAGACCCAATCGGGCCGACCAATCGGCCAGAATGCTTTTCGCGTATTCGCTGTTGGTTAAACGAATGTGGCGCATAAGCAGCAGCCGCAGCAGGTCGATATCAGCTTTGCTGGTGACGCGAACCACCTGGATCATATCAGGGTTGAAGCGCTTGGTAAACTGATTGGCTTCATCCAGAACAAAAGCCACCCCCCCACTCATCCCTGCGCCGAAGTTATAACCGGTGCGGCCTAAAATAACCGCTACGCCACTGGTCATATATTCACAGCCGTGGTCGCCCACCCCTTCAACAACTGCCGTCGCGCCGCTGTTGCGCACTGCAAAGCGTTCGCCGGCTTGCCCGGCCGCAAACAAGCTGCCGCCGGTGGCTCCATACAGCACCGTGTTGCCGATAATCACATTATCACTGGCCGACAACTGTGATTTCAGCGGTGGCCGGATAACAATTTGCCCACCCTTCATATTTTTACCGACATAGTCATTGGCTTCCCCGATCAGCGTTACGTTAACACCGGGAACCGTGTAAGCCCCAAAGCTCTGGCCGGCACTGCCGTTGAAGGTAATATTGACGGTTCCATCCGGCAGCCCCTGATCGCCGTATTGTTTGGCGATAGCCCCAGACAGCGTTGCGCCGATAGTGCGGTCGGTGGTGTTGATCGGCAGGTTGAGTTGAACCGGTTCGCCCTGATCGATAGCCGGAGCCGCCTGGGCCAACAGCAGTTCGTTAAGCTCATTCACTTTCGTCAGTGCTTGTGACTCCGGCGCTTTCGCAATAAAGCGGATCGGCGCATCTTCATCTTCCTTGGCCAACAGCGGCGAAAGATCAAGCGAGTCGATGGCGGCATAGCCGGTTTTAATCTGCTCTAGCAATTCCGTTCGGCCGATAATCTCAGACAGGCTGCGGAAACCTAATTGGGCCAGTATCTCGCGCACATCTTGAGCGATGTAATGCATGTAAGCCATCACGTGCTCCGGCTTACCCACAAACTTGGCCCGCAGTTTGGGATTCTGGGTGGCAACACCCACCGGACATGTATTGTTATGGCAAGCCCGGGCAATCAAACAGCCTTCCGCCACCAGCGCCGCCGTGCCAAAGCTGTAGCCGTCGGCCCCTAAGATGGCGGCGATAACCACATCACGGCCATTTTGCAAACCGCCATCGGTGCGAACCACCACCCGGCTGCGCAGGTTGTTACGTTGAAGCGTCTGCTGCGTTTCCGCCAAACCCAGCTCCCACGGCAAACCCACATTTTTGATGCTGCTCCAGGCCGCTGCTCCGGTGCCACCGGAGTGACCGGCAATATGAACCGTATCAGCTCCACCCTTAGCCACACCGGCGGCTATGGTTCCAACCCCGGCTTCCGAAACCAGCTTGACCGATACATCAGCCGCCCGATTAACTTGCTTGAGGTCGTAGATCAACTGCGACAAATCTTCGATGCTGTAAATATCGTGGTGTGGTGGCGGCGAAATAAGGGTCGTTCCTTCGGTCGTTTGCCGAATTGTGGCAATTTCAGCCGTGACCTTATGACCGGGCAACTGACCACCTTCGCCCGGCTTGGCACCCTGGGCCATTTTGATTTGAATCTCGATGGCCGAGGTTAGATAAGCTGGTGTAACGCCAAAGCGCCCGGAGGCAACCTGTTTGATGCAGTCATTTTTCTCGTTACCAAACCGATGCTGGCCCGAGCCACCTTCGCCGCTGTTGCTAACGGCTCCTAGGCGGTTCATCGCCACGGCCAGAGTTTCGTGAGATTCGCTGCTCAAAGCTCCGTGCGACATGGCGGCTGTGGAGAAGCGCTTGAAAATCGCTTCCAGCGGCTCAACTTCGGTAATGTCAATCGGCTCAAGACCGGTATCGACAAAGTTAAGCATATCACGAGGATTGACCACGGAGTTTTCTTCTAAGATTTTGACGAACTTTTTATAAGCCTCGTACCCGGCCTCAAAATTCTCACCGATGAAGGAACGGGTAGCACCGGGGTTCAACTCAGCCGTTTCTGATGCGGCCGGGCTGAGCACGTTTTCCATACGAACGGCATTTTGCAGCGCCTTAACCGACTGGGGACTGAAGGCATGGGTTTCGCCGCCGCGCTTGAACTTGTAGAAGCCGGGGCTGTCAATTTCCGGTTTTTGCGGGTTGGCAAAACCGGCCTGATGCCAGCTTTCAACATCAGCCGCCAGCGCTTTTAGGCCGATGCCGCCCAGCCGCGTTACCGTGCCGGTGAAGTATTTGTCGACCAGCGTTTGCGACAGGCCGACCGCTTCAAATATTTGGGCTCCGCAGTACGTATCTACAGTCGAGATACCCATTTTCGACATAATTTTCAGCAGCCCGGCTTCCATCGCCCGTACAAAGTTGCGCTTGGCGGTGGTGGCATCCATATCTCTAATTTTGCCGTTTTCTATCACATCTTCAACCGTGGCCAGAGCCAGGTAAGGATTAACGGCATTAGCCCCATAACTCACTAAACAGGCCAAATGATGCACTTCGCGCACCTCACCGCTTTCAACCACAATGCTAACCTGCATCCGCTTGCCGTTTCTGACCAGATGATGGTGAACCGCCCCAACCGCCAACAAACTGGGAACGGGAGCGTGCCGTTCGTCAACGCCCAGGTCGCTGAGGATGAGGATGGTTTTGCCTTCCTCGATGGCCCGTTCTGCCATTGTACACATGCGCTCTAGCGCGCGTTCCAGCCCATCACCATGCTGCTCGATGGGGTAGCGCATCGGGATAGTGTGGGTTTGGAAGCGCGGATCGCCCAGACCTTTTAAGGCGAGCAGATCATCATCGGTCAGTACCGGGCTGGCCAGTTCAACCAAATTGGCGTGTTTGGCCGATTCTTCAAGTAGGTTTGGTCTGGCTCCCAGCCGCATCGTCAATGACATGACAAAAGTTTCCCGCAGCGGGTCAATTGGTGGGTTGGTAACCTGGGCAAAACGCTGCTTGAAATAGTGGAACATGGGTCGCGGTTTGGCCGACATAACCGCCAAAGAGGTGTCATCGCCCATCGAGCCGGTGGGTTCCTTGCCATCGTTGGCCATGGGGCGAACGATAACCGTCATTTCTTCGTTGGTATAACCAAAGGCAGCCTGCAAACGATTTAACCATTGCGAGGTGTTGATTTTTTTCTGCGTTTCAAAGTGATTGACTTTGTGCAGGGTAAATTGCAGCGGTCGGGTTTCGGTGGGCAGTGGCTTGAAGCCTTTGACCCATTCTTGATACTGAGGCCGTCGCGCCAGTTCATTTTTGACCTGGTCATTGGTTAAGAAAAGTTGACGATCCAAATCAACCATCATCATTTGGCCGGGGCCAAGTTTACCTTTGGTAATGATGCTGCCTTCATCAACATTGACCGTTCCGGCTTCAGAATGAGCGATAACCAGATCATCATTGGTGACCAGATAGCGGATAGGTCGCAGCCCGTTGCGGTCGAGCGTAGCCCCCACGCGGCGACCGTCGGTGAAGACGATAGCCGCCGGGCCGTCCCATGGTTCCATCAACCCGGCGTGATAGCGATAGAAAGATTGCAGAAGCGGATCCATATCGACGATATTTTCCCAGGCTTCGGGAGCCAGCATGGCGACACTATGGTGAATATCTCGACCGCTGTTCACAATTAATTCCAGAACATTATCAAACATAGCCGAGTCGCTGCCTTCAGCGCTAATGATGGGTTGCAGATCATCCAAACCATTGGGCCAGTAATGCGAAGCTAAGTTAGAAACCCGGGCCTTCATCCAGTTAATGTTGCCCTGTAGGGTGTTAATTTCACCATTATGAGCAATCATTCGGAATGGCTGAGCCCGCCGCCAGGTAGAGGTGGTGTTGGTGCTGTAGCGAGTATGAACGGTAGCGATAGCCGTTTCGTACAAGGGATTGGTTAGATCTAAGTAAAAATGGGCCAGGTAGGGCGATAGCATGAGACCTTTATATACAACGGTTTGCGCCGATAGAGAGACTATATAATAGTCTTTCATGTGCCGCTTGGCAGCCTCATTCGTGAGTTTTTTACGAAGCGTATAAAGGAAGCGTTCGAACTCACTGCCTCGGGCAACGTGGGCCGGTCGATGAATAACCAGTTGAATAATCTCCGGACACAGGCGGCGCGCTGTTTGCCCCAGTGCATCGGGGTTAAGCGGTGGGTTGCGCCACTGAAGGTTCGATTGCAATGTTGAAGCAAAAGAGCCGTTATGCGTGCCGTTGGTTTTAGCCGGATGAGAATTTGTTCCGTTGGGAGCGCTCCCAGAATGGAGCATGGGAATAATAACCTCTTCGGTCATTTGAATCGCGGCATCGGTGTCCGTGGTGGGCAGAAAGAACATCCCTACTGCATAATCGCCCTGTTTGGGTAACGTAGCAATTTCACTGGCGAGTAGGCGATGCGGAATTTGCGTTAAAATTCCTGCGCCGTCGCCAGACAAACCGTCGGCATCAACGCCACCACGGTGTTCTTGACAGCCTATAGACTCTAGCGCCATTGCTAAAATATCGTGGCCGGGTACACCCGTCGTACGGGCCACAAAGCCGAGACCGCAAGCGTCATGTTCAAATTCTGGGCGATACATGGTTCTATAGTGATCAGACATTTGCCTAAGTCTCCTTGGGTTATGAGACACCAAATGCCCCCAACTCGCAGAGCTTGGAGGCTGTAATCGAGAGTTATTGCATTTGGTGCCGATTATGGATAATGCTAGTAATATAATCAGATTGGGCAATTACGTCATCACCCAAACGGGTAGTAGTCGTTTTTAAGGAAGCTGGGTAATGCCCCATATTCTATCCACCCATCGAGGTGCATTGGTAATTCTCATAAGGCGTGCTATTATTGCGTTTGAAAAAATATTCACGAAAAGTTTGAGCTAAGGAGAAACCATGACAACTACGACTTCCGCTATTGAATTAGCTAAAGATCTCGCTCGAC
This sequence comes from Anaerolineae bacterium, assembly GCA_020433835.1. The sequence continues at coordinate 4,933 of JAGRBY010000090.1, forward strand.
AATTTGCAACCCGCGCTGACGAAGCCGATCGACAGGGTCAACTGCCGGATGAGGATATACAGGCGTTAAAAGATTCCGGTTACATGGGGCTGAATATTCCCACAGAGTTTGGCGGGTTTGGTCTTTTGATGCGTGACTGTTTAGAAGCCCACCTTGCCCTTTCTCAGGGTAGTACCTCGACGGCCATCGTGGCCGCGATGCCTATGCAAATTTTTGGTGGCGCGCGTGATGATAACCCGTGGACGGATGAAGTGTATGAACGGCTGTGCCGGATGGTAACGGAAGACAAAGCCCTGGTGAACTTTGTCGCCAGCGAACCGCAAATGGGCAGCCCCTCTCGGGGTGGGCTGCCGGCTACCGTGGCTGAACCCACACCAAATGGCGATGGCTGGGTGGTCAATGGTCATAAAACCTGGACAACCGGTGGTCGTCATTTAAGCCACATGTTGGTCAGGGTGCGGGTAGGAGACGACCACGGTACGGTGCTGGTTTTGCAAGACACGCCCGGTGTGGAGTGGGTCAACACCTGGAGCGATGCCCTCAGCTTGCGTGCTAGCGACAGCCACGATGTTTACTTTAAAGATGTCGTCGTCCCCGCCGACCATCTGCTCGCTCGCCAAGCGCCCGGTGGCCCACCGCCTCCGCCCAACGGCTGGTTTCCGATGACGATTTCGGCGGTTTATCTGGGTGCAGCCATCGCCGCCCGCAATGCGGTTATCAAGTTCGCCCTAGAGCGCGTGCCGACAGCCCTTGGCAAGTCGATTGCCACGCTACCGAAGATCCAGCGCCAAATTGGGGAAATCGACATTGCTTTGCAGGCCGCAACATGCTTACTGTTGGACGTTGCCGCGCAGTGGGAAGGCGATGCTGACCACCGGCAGCGGGTCTTTCCTCGGGTGGCAGCGGCCAAATCGATGGTCACCACCGCCGCCGGCGAGGCCACCGAGAAAGCGCTCCAAATTGCCGGTGGTACCAGTATCACCAAAAGCCTGCCGCTCGAGCGTTTTTTCCGCGATGTGCGGGCCGGATCGATGCAGCCGCCCTCTGGCGATACCGCTTTAGAGATGGTCGGCCGGGCGGCGATTGAAGCCTGGGTAGAAGAAGACAAAGCCTGATACTTACAACCCGACCACAAACCCCGCACGGGGTATAGATTTTTCAACTTTCTCAATAATTCGGAGAACAATCTTTGAAAGTTTATCTTATCTTTTCTATTATAATCGCATTTTTCTTACCTGCCTGCCAAACCACTCCCCCACTCCCGGCCACACCAACCGAAATTACAGCACTCCCGACTGAAACCCCCAGTCCCTCACCAGAGCCATCAATTCAGCCAACTAGCCAGCCAACAAGCGAACCAACCATCGAGCCAACTAACCAACCAACCAGCCAACTCACTTTCCCGGCCGAACCCCTTCCTCTCGACGCCTATCCACGCCCGCCGGAGGATAACGGCCTGGGCATCCACTGGAGCACCCATCTTTACGCTCAATCCGACGAGGCGACCGATTACTTCGTCAACGAGCTGGTCGAGATGAATATCAAATGGGTTAAGCTGCTTGTCGATGGGTTGACCAACCGTGATTATGACTCGACCGTCGATAAGCTGGTAGCGAACGATATGATGCCGATTATTCGTATCTATCAACAGTGTAATACTCCTTACGACTCTGCTGAACTGGAAGCGATGGTGCGCCACTATGTGGCGAAGGGCGTCTATTATTACGATCTCTACAATGAACCTAACCAGCCCGGCGAATCCGGTGGTTGGTGCGAGGATGAAACGTCACAGCCCGATTATCTGGCTGAAATTTGGGCCGATGCCGCCCGTACGATTTATCAGGCCGGTGGTTATCCCGGATTACCCTCCTTTTTTGCACCCAATCAAAAGGAAGAAAACTGGCACAACGCTTTTTTCTACCAATTTTTTGAGGCGCTACGTGAGCAGGGTAATGAAGAAGTTCTCTACTTTTCTTGGGCTTCGATTCACAATTATAATATCAATCACCCGTCAACATATCCCTACGATGAAGTCAACCAAACCGGCCGCTTGCTGACGCCGGAGGAAATTGAGCGCTATGGGTTGAACCCGGCTCAAGCCCAGGAGATGAACCTTAACCGGGCCATAGCCGGTATTCTCAAGCATCGCCTTCTAACCGAAGATGATGCTGCACGCTTCAACCTTAGTAATTCCGAGATTGAAGAAATCAACCGTAAATTCACCGCCGGAGAGCTGATGGGCTTTAACCTGTACGATGACTCGACGGCGTTTTTACACTTTGTGGCCTATCGTAATCAGTTTTACGATTTGTTTGGCTTTGAAATACCGATGCTTTCGACCGAGGGCGGTGCAACGAACGGCTCGTCAGAAGATCCGCGCTATCCGCAGGTCGATGGGCAAACCGTGGCCGATTGGACGCTCTGGTCGGCGGATTACATGCTCGACGATGCGCCGGACTACTACTTTGCGACCTCAACCTGGCTGTTGGCCCAAGGTGCGCTCGATTACGAAGAGCCGGTTTGGGAAGGCAACGCCTGGTATCACGATCGTGACGGCGATCAAGAGCCGGTCGTCGCTGCTCTCAAAAATCGACCACGCAAAGACGAAGCCCGTATTCTCTGTACCCGCAGTGACGTCTGTCTGACCCAAAACCCAATCTCCCAATCTCCAATCTCCAATCTCCAGTCTCCAGTCTCCCTCTCCAACTACCCCCGGCCGCCCGCCGACAACGGTCGCGGCATCCACTGGTCGCCCACGAATCAACGTCTGTCTGAAGATGTGGTCGATTATTTTGTTGGAGAACTTACGGCGATGAATATCAAGTGGGTTAAATTTTTACAGGATGATCAACCCACCGTGACCGACCCCTATCTGATAGAGCAACTTGTGGCTCATGATATTGAGCCGGTGATGCGGGTTTACAAACCGTTCAATGATCCGTATCAGCACCTGCCCGAGCTTGTTGCCGAAGCAACGGCAATGGGCGTTGATTACTTTGAGCTGTATAACGAGCCGAATGTTGCCAGGCCGGCCGGTGGCTGGCAAGAGGGCGAAACAGTTCATGTCGAGCGTATCATCGGGCTGTGGATTATGGCCGCCGTCGATGTGCATGAGGCGGGTGGGCTGCCCGGTTTGCCGCCGCTAGCCGGAGGTGGTACGGTCGATGATATGGTTTTCTTAGGTCAGTTTCTCGACGGGGTGCAAGCCAGAGGGCGCGAGGATTTGCTAATTGGCGCATGGATACCGGTTCATAATTACTTCCTCAACCACCCCATCGATTATCCTACCGATCCGGTCAATGTCGATGACGTGCTGCTAACGGATGCTGAGATCGAAGCTCGAAAACTAACGCCGGAGCAGGTTGAGGCCATTAATAAGGCCCGTCGCACTGCTAAACTGCCCAGAGAGGAAGGTGGTTTTTGGGTTGGTAATACTATCGACAAAGACTCAAACGCCTTTCGCAAATTTGATGCGTATGCTGAAATTTTTGCGGATCGTTTTGGCTACTATATTCCGATAATTAGCACTGAAGGAGGAGCCACAGCCGGTGCCGAAGAGGATCCGCGCTATCCGCCGGTTCGCGAGGAAGATGTGACAACTCTGACACTGGATGCCTACCACTTTATGCTCGATGAAGCACCCGGCTACTTTTTTGCGCACACACCCTGGCTGCTGGCGAACAGCGCTGGTGAAGCCGGTGACGAGCGTTTTGAAAACGCCGCCTGGTACAAAGATCGAGAGGGAACTACGCTGCCGGTTGTCGAGGCGTTAAAGGATGATCCGCGTAAGAATGAGGTGCGACAATGGCAAGAGCCGTCGCTGCCGGTAGAGGATTGACGAATTATTTTCCCATTTTTACCGGCACACGCACAATATTGCCTTCTTCATCTTCACGAACGGTGTAAAGATCTTCCGGACGGGTAACACGGTCAATAAAAAGAACGCCGTCGAGATGGTCAATCTCGTGGTGAACCAGTACCGCATCAAACCCTTCAAAAACGCGATCAAAGGGCTGACCGTACTCATCCAGTCCTTTGACTCGGAGATAGTGCGGGCGCTCTGTCTCGGCAAATAGGCCGGGAAAGCTCAAGCAGCCATCGAAATCGCGCTCTTCTCGGCTTGACTCAACAATTTCCGGGTTGATGAGCGCAATAGGCGGATCAGGTGTACCCTCACCCTCGGCATTGCCGTTGAGCCGGATAACGACAATGCGGCTGTGAACATTGATCTGCGGCGCAGCCAAACCGATGCCGTTATCACAGTGGATAAGCGTATCTTTTAGATCACGGATAATTTTTTTTACACGCCGGTTCATCACGCGAACCGGCTCACTTTTTGTGCGCAAAGCGGCTTGGTTTTCGCTATACAGAACGATGGGTTTGACCGCCATAATATCTTAAAACCTCAATTGATTTTACTCATCCATTAAATAAACCGACTCGGCGTAATATCTGGCCTGGCTGTTGCCTAATTTTTCGATGACGAAGTGGCGAAGCCATTTGTTTTTCTCCAATAACCCCTCGTCCGATTTGAGATATTCCAAAGCAAGATTAACGCGCAGCACGCGTCCGGAAACGATGAAGCGCGTAATGCCTGCCGGCAAAAAGTGTCCGGCTTGGACAATCTGAAAAACTTGCTCGATAGTGTACTTGCCAAAAACAACCAGTGCGGCCATATCAGGATACTCATCGCGTAGATTATCAAAGTTGTCTTCTAGCGTGCGGGTAACATAACTGGCTTCAATATACGTTTCAGTTAATTGATTTAACGCCTCAAGCTTATTGACTCCCGGCGCGGCTTCGACCAAATAAATTTTGTCTTCGGTAGTGCGCAAAAAACACAGGCCACCGTACTCAACCATTTCATTGTGAACCCGCTGCTGATCCGTTTCTCGCAGCGCGATGGTCGGAACAGCGTTGAGAATATCCAAGAGTTGCGGTAGTTCGATTTGTCGAATGACATGATACCAGCTTTGTAAATCAAGTCCAGTTTCAGGGGTAGCCAACTGCACTAATAGATGCGGTACGTTCATCGCCTTCAAGGACGTGACCCGAGTGGCCCCATCGAGCACGATATAATGATCATTGGCCTCAATGACCACCGGAGGGTTGGCCAGAATGCCGTCCTCTTTCAGGCGATCGACCAGTCGTTCAACGCGTTTTGGGTCGGTGTTTTCATGGGGGATAACTTTTTCGGTAGGTACAATGCGAAGCGAAAGAGGGTTGTCAACCGGCATATCATGGATAACGTCGATAATTTGCTGCGCGACAGTAATAGCAGCCAAATTTTGAGCATCCTCAGTACTGGCAGCTACGTGAGGCGTGGCGATAACCCGTTCATGCTGGGCCAATTGACTGTCGATGGCCGGCTCTTGGCGAAACACATCGAGAGCCGCGCCGGCAATTAAGCCACGATCCAGGGCATCGAGCAGATCAGCTTCGTTGATAACGGTGCCTCTGGCTGTATTGAGAAGATAAGCGGATGGTTTCATCAGGGCAAGCTGCTGGGCGGTAATAAGATTTTCGGTTTCCGGTTTGGCCGGTACGTGCAGAGAAACAAAATCAGACAGCCGGAGTAAGTCATTTAGATCGACAGCCTCTACTTTTGCCGCCAAGTTGAGTTCGGGCGTGGGACGGCGCTGGTTGACCAACACTTTCATACCGAATGCCTGCGCCCGGATCGCTACCTCACGACCAATGCGCCCAAAGCCAATAATACCCAGGGTTTTGCCAAATAGCCCGGTACCTATCAGGTTACTCTTTTCCCAGCGGCCTTCCTTTAAACTCATATCAGCTTCGGGTAGACGCCGTGCCAATGCGAGCATCATGGCCATGGTGTGCTCGGCTACTGCGCGGGTATTGGCATCGGGGCAATTAACCACCTGAATACCACGTTTCTGAGCCGCATCGACATCGATATTGTCGAGACCGGCGCCGGCCCGGCCAATTACTTTCAAATTGTAAGCCCGCTCAATAGCATTGGCTCGGATTTTTGTAGCGCTTCGCACTACCACCGCTTCATAGTTACCGATGATCTTCAAAAGTTCGTTGGGGCTTAAACCCGTTTTGATATCGACATCGGCGTGTTCGCGAAGCAATTGAATCCCTGATTCGGCAATACGGTCGCAAATGAGCACGCGAGGGCGTCGTCGGCTGTTATCATCCATGGCTGTTCCTTTCTTAGACTAATTTTGTGGTTTTACACTACGTTTCATAATGTGAATTGTAGTTCCAAAATATACCGTTTGTCAATTTTTATGCACGCAACAGGCTATTCGTTTTTTTGCTAACGGACACATTACGAATTTCACCATATCGGCGGGCGTTCATCAGCCATTGCCCGTTTTTTTGAACCACTGATGCACTGATCTTTTATGAATTCACTGAAATACATCTAATTTTCAGTGAATTCAGGCCCATCAGTGTTTCAGTGGTTCGCCTGTCGCGTACCGGATTTGGTCAAAATACAAAGGTGTCCGTTAGCAAGATTCGTTTTTGAAAAGCACATAGATGGATTTTATAGACGTTTTATTTTTAGGCGGGCTAAGAAAGAATGTAAATTCTTCAAAAAAAGAACTGAGGTAAATAATAGGGTTGTTCTGTAGACAATTGGAACTTTTGATAAGGGCTGCTTAGATGTTAGAGGAAGATTGGGAGATTAATTTGTTATTTGTCATCAAAGTGACAAATAGCTAACGAATTGACCAACGGTTACTTGTTCAACCTGTAACCCATACGTTCACGCTTGTCAAACGCTAATTTAGATTACACACACGGGGTAAACCAATCACGCGATCGGCGGTTACTTCACTGATAATATTGTCGCAACCACCTTGACCAATACCGGCAGACCAAACGATGCACTGCATCCCTTGAATTTGGGCTACACGGAAGACATTGGCCTGAATGGGAATGAAGGGTTTTTCGCTGGCGGTAGGCGGGTAGCTCCAATTTTCTGTATTGGTGCTGTCTAAGCCACGCAGTGTATTTAGGCAGTAAAATTCGTCATCAGCCAAATCAACTTGCTCAAATTCAAAAACAACCGCCCCATCCAGCCAAACTAATCCATCCCGTGGCCCGACAATTTTGAGGGCCGACCGCAGATTAACCGTTGCAGTTGGCGTGGGCGTTATGGTTTCGGTTACCGTTGTGTCGACAGACACCGTCAGCGGGGTATCGGTCGGTACAGGGAGGGGGGTAATGGTGAAGGTAGGCAGCGGCGTAGCGGTATCAGGCACAATAAGCTGAACAGATACGGGGGTGGTCGTTACAGTAAAGGTTGCTGTGGGGTTTTGGGTAATATCTTGCGGTTGCTGTATCGAATTTCCCCGATAGAAGATAAATACAGCTAACGGAGTGCAGATTAACACAGCGGCTACGCCTACAATTAATCGATTTCTAAGGTTATGGGCTGGCGGTGGAAGCCAGGCTTGAAGATCGCGAGGGATGTTTCGGCCTCGTTTGACGCGATACCGCAAGCTGCGGAGGGCGGCGTCGGCATCCTGATGATCATACCGGTCGGCCTTCTTATAGAGTTTTATAGCTTTATCGTAGTCACCGGCTAACTCGGCTTCAAATGCCTCGCGGTAGAAGCGATGGGCAAAGGTTTCCGAGCTTTCCTCTTCTTCAGCAATCAGTTGGCTTTCGAGCGCCTCAATTCTGTGCCGAATTTGATTGGTCTGATTGATCGATAACTCAGGCACCGAAGCCGATGCTTCTATGTAGGTTAGCTCTCGGTCTCGTAAGTTTGCCAGGGCGTTATACAATGACTGAAGTTCAGCTTGCTTTCTGATTCGCTGTTCGCGTGAAAGCGAGTCGCCAATAGGGTGTGACATACAATCTTTCTCTTTAATAAAAGTTTCCAACGCATAATAAGGCGTTGTGTGTGCGATAGCAAGTTCATCGCCTCAAGGGCTAGCGAATAGTAAGCTCGCTACCTTGCGCTGTTTTCCACACATCAATACGAGCCGGGAATGCATCTTTCAACTCATCGATGTGCGTGATCACGATGATCTTTTCGAAATCATCTTGAATAGCATTTATTGCTTCAACCAACCGCTCTCGGCCTTGAATATCTTGGGTGCCAAAGCCTTCGTCTAAAACAAGGGTTTGCAACCGCGCCCCGGCCCGCCGCGCTAAAACTTTGCTGATGGCCACGCGAATAGCAAAATTGATGCGAAAGGCTTCGCCGCCGGAATACATTTCGTAGTCGCGCGTGCCTATCTCATCGGCAATGCGGATATCGAGTGTTTCGATGGTGCTGTCACCGCTTTTGGCTTCGCGCTGCGTTTCAAAGCGAATGTTCATGCGGCCGTCGGTCATACGCGTAAGCAGCCGGTTGGCTTCATCCTCAATTTCAGGAATGGCATTCTCAATAAGCAGCGCCTGCACGCCCTTTTTGCCGAAGGCAAGCTGCAGCTCTTTGTAAATGCCTAAGGCTTCCCGAACATGGTGAAGCTGCTCTTCTTTTTTCGTGCGTTCTTTGGCCTGGTAGGCTATATGCGCTAACTGCTGGTTGGTTGAGGCCACTTTGTCTCGAGCCAGACGGTAAGCGCGTTCTTTTTCATTTTGGGTATTGCTGGCCTGGTTGAGTTGCAAACTGAGCTCGGCTAATCCGGCTGTCTCAATTTCTAACTCGGCGGCTCTGGCACGATCGGCGGCTGTCTGATCGAGCAGCCGTTGGTAACGGGCCTGATCGCGTTCAAGCCGTTTGTTTTCTTCTTTAATACGTTTATCGGCTTCGGCTAAGGAGCGCCCCTCATTTTCAAAAGGGGAAAGCTTTTCTACTTCCATCCGCGCTTGGTCATGCGCGTTCTTATTATACCCCAAACTTGTCAATTCTGCTTCAACATCTTTGAGATTTTGAAGGACTTCTAACGCAAAATCTTGCGTTTCAAGCCGTTTCGTTAAATCAGCACGTTGGCTTGTGGCTACAGCCAAATCGGTGGCTGCTTGCTCGGCCTGCTGTAACGATTGTTCAAGTTGGGCAACTTTGCGCTGCACTTTGCCGATGTCTCGCAATGTTTTTTCGGTTTGGGTTAAGCTACGGTTTATACTATCCTGTTGCTCAGAAATCTCTTGCAAACGCGTGCGGTTGGCTCGAAATTGATCGCCCTTGGCCGTACCTTCGGCCTGGTATTGCCCCAAAACTTCCTGTCGATGGCTTTCTTCTAACGGCCGTCGACAGACCGGACAGGTTGATGATGCTTCAGCAAGCTGCGTTAGATTGACCTTAATCTCTTCCATCTCATCTTTGAGCTGCCGATTCTGTTCATTCAACCGGGCCGTTTCTTCGGCTAATGCTTGTCGTGTGTTTCGCTGCGCCTCTTGTTCTTTTTCTAAGGCCGTAAGCGCTTCCAGTTCCTGGTGAGCCTGGGTCAACTGCTCTCGCTGGCTGTCAACCTGGGCAACCTTAGGCGATAGCATGGTAATTCGAGTTTCCACTTCTCGCAAATCGGCTTTGATTTTCGCTTCGGCTTCACGCAGCGCCCGATCCAGTTCATATTTGCGATTGGACAGATCGGTTGATGCGTGCAGCCGTTGATCCCAATCTTTTAACAAATTACGAGCCTGAGCTAATTGATTTAAGCCTGTCTCAATTTCGGCGCGACGGGTGAGGATAGCCTGGTAATTGTCGATGGTCTTTTGCGCCGTAGCAATGGCCTCCTCTAAATCCGTGATATCCGCCTGCGCTCCCGACAGCCGATCGTGCAAGTCGTTAAGCTGGCGCTGCTTGTCGTTGATCGCCCGGTGTTCGATCAGCAGCTTTTGATAGGTTTGTTCTGCTGCTTGCAGTTCCGAGTATAATGAAGCGACTTCTTTCTCCGCCTCGGCCAGATTGGCTCTATACTCCGGCTCACGAGCCAGATCTTTTTCGATTTGGCTGATCTCGGCTTCAAAGATGCTCGCTTCACGGTCTTTCTCGTTGGCGCGTTGTTTAGCCTGATCGGCATAGTTATCGTAAATAGCCAGGCCTAAAATATCGCCCAGAATTTTTTTGCGCTGCGCCGGCGGTTTCGTTGTAAATTCATCGGCGCGACCCTGCAACAAAAAGGCCGAGTTGATAAAAGTATCATAATCAAGACGCATAACATCGGTAATTTTTTTCTCGGTGGCGCGCAGGCTGGTTTCAGACAATGTGCGCCAGCCGCCCGCATCTTGCACTTGAAAACTTAAATCACTGCGACCACGCTTGCTCGAGTCGCGCTTGCGGATAATACGATAAACATTGTTGTTTAGATCAAACGTATATTCAACTTCCATTTCCGTTTGACCTAACCGAATCATCTCATCATCACGTTTGGCCCGCCCTTTGCCCCATATGGCCCAGGTAATAGCATCGAGCAAGCTGCTTTTACCGGCTCCGTTCTCGCCGGTGAGCGCCGCCAGGTGAAGCCCTTGAAAATTGAGTTCGGCATCGCGATAAGCCATGAAATTGCGGAGTCTTAGTTGAATAGGAATCACAAAACCCTCTATTTTACCATTCTGTTGTTATAGCAAGACATGTTACCATGCCCTATCAAACGGAGCAATTAAAATAAAATTATTCTGGTTGACATAAATTTATGAGTTATGGTATACTTGACCATAATATTGTATTGCATTAAAAGGCCACATTGCAAGGAGAGCGCCCATGTCGAGCAATTTCGATGATCTTCGCAGCTCGTTTGAGTATAACGAAGAAGACGAGCCTGTGGAAGAGTACGACGCCGAAATAGAAGAAGAGGAATATGTGGAAGAAGAGCCGCGCCGCCGGAATCCTTTGCGTTTAATTATTTTGATTTTGTTGGTTTTGGCGCTTCTCTGTATTCTCTGTTTTTTCCTGTTGCCACGCTTGCCGTTTAATATTCCAGGTATTAGTCCGGTACCACCTGTTGGGGATAATACTCCGACCCAACCGACAACGCAACCAACGGATGAAGGCAGCCTGCCACCGGGAGACGGTACGGAACAACCTGCTGAGGGGACAACCGAACCGGGGGATGGTACCGTCGAACCGCCAACCGACGGCACTATGGAGCCGCCGTCAGATGGCACCGTCGAACCACCGACGGATGGCACGTCTGAACTACCAACTGACGGCACCACCGAACCGCCAACGGATGGCACAACCGAACCAGGTGATGGTACGGCTGAACCGCCAACCGACAGCACTATGGAACCGCCGACCGATGGCACCGCCGAACCGCCAACCGACGGCACTGCTGAACCGCCGACCGATGGCACCGCCGAACCGCCAACCGACGGCACCGCCGAACCGCCGGTTAGCTGCGACGGCAATCTTCCACCGGTGGCCGATGCCAATGGTCCTTACAACGCTATGCAGGGTAAGGGACAAGCGATTGTTATCTTTGACGGTAGTGCCTCTTCTGATCACGATGGTAATATCGAGAGCTACGAGTGGGACTTTGGCGATGGAACGGCGACTGAAACCGGCGAAAGTGTAACGCACGGGTACAAGGAAAACGGCACTTTTGTGGCCACGCTCACGGTGACCGATAGTTGTGGAGCAACCGGCCAGAATACTGCCAATGTAAAAATTGTCGGTCCCACACCGCCGTCTCAGCAAGAAGATGCTGATGATACCGAGGAGTCTGATAAAGAAGCCAGCCAGGAAAATTCAGTCTCTGTCGCAGCGGCTATTCAATCGGCTTCAAATGCCGGTACACCGGGCTTTTGTTATCGAGTTCAGTACGGTGATACGCTTTTCGGTATCTCACAAAGTTTCGATATCCCTATTCCTGACTTAGCCTTTGTCAACGGTATTAACGCTGATTACTATGTAATAGAAGGGCAAGGAATTTTTATTCCCACCGGCCAGATCCATGAAGGCCCCAACGTTTACATTGCCCAGCCTTACGACACGCTTGATTTAATTGCCTATAATTGCGGGCTAACCCCCTCATTCTTGGCTGAGATAAACGAAATAAGTCTGGATGCAAGTCTGGCACCCGATCAAGCTGTCGTCATTCCTCCGTGGACTTACTAGAAATTGTGTGAATTTCCATACGCCCCGACCTGTTTCGGG
>JAGRBY010000910.1 GCA_020433835.1 Anaerolineae bacterium
ACTGGTTCGCGCCAATAATGTACAGGAGCAGGCAAAGGAGGCGGTTGTGCTGCGCCGCAAGGAACGGGATGCGGCGTTTAGGACGTTGGTGCAATGGTTGCGCTGTGCCAAGCAGGCGGCGACGTTGGCCAAGAAGGAGAGTGAGCGGGGGTTGTTGGGGAGTTGAGAATGAAGAATTGAGAATGAAGAATTAAGGATTAGAGAGTGATGTTTAGAGGGAATGAAGGAAAGAGGCTCTGCGGGCTGTGGGTTTGGCGCGTGGGGCCTTTTTTTGAATTATGAATTAGGAGGGATGAATTATGAGGGTGTGTTTTTTTCTGCTTTGAACGTTGTGCCTAAATTGACTTCAGTTCCTTGTCATCTAGAGGCTGTTTCGGGTACAATACAGGTACCACTTTCGACCGGATTTTGCCATTTCCGCTCTCCCAACCGACTTAATCCTCAAATTGACCAACAACTGCACCCAGGCTTAGTTCAACCACAATTATGTGGCGGCTTTTGGCTGATTGGCAACGGCTCCTTAGCTGAAACCTTGCTGGTTAGACCTGTTTTTTTTGCTTTTGTCGCGCCACATGAATTCTTTTTCGATATTGGGTATTATGAGTGAAATGATGACACAAGACTTAATAGAAGCAATCAACGCAATCAAAGCAGGTGACAAGAAAACTGGTCACCAATTATTGGTCAGCATACTTAAAGACAATCCACAAAATGAAGATGCTTGGCTGTGGGTATTGCATGTTGTAAACAAGAGAGAGGATAAGATTAAATGCTTGGAGAAAGTACTTAAGATTAACCCTAACAACGAACTAGCTCGAAAAGGTCTGACTCGCCTGAAGTCAGATATCGAAATGTCGACTTTAGAAGATATTGTCCCCGAAGAGATAAAGAAGCCCAAAAACAAACCTAAGTTTTCTATTCTCGTCATAGACGATCTTCATGAAACCCGTCGTTTTCTTAACACGTTCTTAGCGGATGAATATGAAGTATTTCAGGCTCGTAACGGATCAGAAGGTCTTAGAAAAATTAAACATCACAAACCAGACGTTGTGATATTAGATTATAAAATGCATCATTTTGATGGAATACAGGTTTTGAAAGAGCTTAGAACCCAGCGTATTCCAACTCGAGTAATTATGTGTTCATTTCACTTGAGTACTGATCAAATGATAGAGTGTATAAGGCTTGGAGCTTCTGATGTCTTACAAAAGCCTTTTACCGTTGAAGAACTTAGAGAAAGAGTAGCTTGGGTATTAGCTACGGGGTCAACGATTGGACATCGAGCAAAAATAGATGACTTACAACAGCAATATAAAAATGAGGAACAATTGAAAACTAAGTTTGAGCAAGAGAATAAAATTCTCAAGCAAGCAAACTTACAGATGTCTCATTGAATTGCTCTTCAAGAGCAATTCAATGAACACCTGCGCCGCTTACATTTGTTGAAATTACGTCAGGCTCAACAAGGTATTGAAACACCACCTCAAATCGTTATTGAAATAGAGGACATTGAAAAGACAATCGAAGAAATTCAAACGGAGCTAACTCTTATTGATGAACAAGACGTAGAATCAGATTATGATGTTACTCTGTAACACCTAATCCACGTATAAAACGCTTACAGGCCATCCTGAAAAGCCGTTTTAATTTCGCAGAAATAACCGACTACGAACCAAACCCCGCACATCATCCGCGCCACGTTAGGTCGCGAAAATTACTACTCCTTCGCCAGCCAAGTTATGGGTTTTTGGGGTGGGTGGGACCAAGAAAGTTGGTTTTAATTCCTTTTTTGCTTCGTGCTAAAGACCGGTGTTGGCTTTCCATTCGGGGTATGTAGTTCGCGTAAATTTTGGGTTTGTTTTATTTGTAGCACACTTTTACACCAAAACCGCCGCCTAACAATAAAATTCAAGCGGAATTGGAAAGCTTCGCGATTCTTGAAGGTTCTAAGCCAACAAACGCTATAAGGCTACAAAGTCATTAGGCTACCTTTTCCAATCCGCTTAATTTTGGGCGTCAGCTTGCTTGCTGTTGGCTAAATAAAGTTGAACCCTTGACCCTTGTTTCTAAAGACTGCCAATGACAACCATTCTATTTTTGACTTTGGTTTTTCTAATAGGGATAACAGCTTCCGATGTGACAATGCTTTTTCCAAATCGGGTGTTTCTTCGAGTCTCTACTTTCCTCATATCAAACCATAGAACACCATCTTCTGCTAAACAGGTGTGGCTTGTCTGGATTATATTTCTTCTTTTGTGGCTAGTTTTCGTTGGGCTGGTCGAAGAAGCCCTTCTGGAAATGAAATCCCAAATCATCTTCATCCGGCCTCACTATTTTTCTTTTCTTTCTTTGGTTTCAATTTCGATTGTTCCATACCGGGCATATTCTCTTTCTTGCTGTCTCTTACAATAAAATCCTTATCGTAAAAGGTAGAAATTGTAGTTGTCTACTTATCCAGCCTGTCATCCTTGACCCAGGATTAACAGGTCAATTGGTTTTACATTAAGGAGAATAAAAATGAGTCAGTTATCGATCAAACTTGGTTTTTGGTCTGCTTTTTTGAGTGCTATCACATTTATCGTATTTATAGTATGTTTTGTGGCCATAGCGTTGCTTAATCCCCTATTTATCTGGACAGATTTAGCAGCCTATGTCGCTTACATAAATGATAATGGCCAACTTTTCCAACATTCGGCCCGACTTGCAATGCTTTTGTTTGGCTCACTTTTCATTGTGTTGCTTAACAGCATTTATGATTATGCGGATGAGGACAAAAAGATTTTAGCCAAAATTAGTATTAGTTTTGGTGTTG
>JAGRBY010000911.1 GCA_020433835.1 Anaerolineae bacterium
CGTTTGGTCCTTCCGGGTTAACGTAGATTAGCCCCATTTGCACTGCCGCCAGAGGATTGGTGAGGTTCCGATCGCCGCTGTAGCGCTTGTCACCGAGCCATTCAGTCTCAGGCCCCCAGTTGATGTCTGCTTCGGGTTCCCAAAGATCTTCGCGCCCGCCGGCAAAGCCGAAGGTTTTAAAACCCATAGATTCTAGGGCGCAGTTGCCAGTTAAAATCATCAGATCGGCCCAAGAGATTTTACGGCCGTACTTCTGCTTGATCGGCCAGAGCAGGCGTCGAGCTTTGTCGAGATTCGCGTTGTCGGGCCAGCTATTAAGCGGCGCAAAGCGAAGCGTTCCGGAGCTAGCGCCTCCACGTCCGTCGGCGACACGATAAGTCCCCGCGCTGTGCCATGCCATCCGAATGAAGAGCGGCCCGTAATGACCATAGTCGGCCGGCCACCACGCTTGCGAGTCGGTCATCAAGGCATAGAGGTCGTTGCGCACGGCTTCTAAGTCGAGGCTTTTGAACTCTTCAGCGTAGTTAAACGTCTTGCCCATCGGGTCGGTCAGGGATGAGTTCTGGTGAAGAATCTTCAGGTTTAACTGGTTTGGCCACCAATCTCGGTTCGACAGGGTTCCAAACGATGTACTTGATCCGCCCGTCACTGGGCATTTGCTTTCACTGCTCATATATTTCTCTCCAATCATAATTTTAATTTTTTTATATCCGGCTATTTATCACCTTGGCAAACAAACCCCACCATCGGCTAAAACCACGCAAGCAAAAATAGTCCGGGCACAAAAACACACCCGGCCAATCAGGCTTTGTAATGATATGCTATCGCAGCATACCTTAGGAATGAGAATTAAATAACCTTACCCAATTCTGTCGGGTAATTGGTAATTGGAGATTGAATGCCTAATTACCATTTACTATTTACCCAAATTCAAATGTGGATGTTATTTAATTCACGATCCTTAGTGAGTTCATCGCTAAGCGAAATTGGGACGTTGATAAAAGGGTATCGGGGACAAAAAGATATGCGGCCAGGTTCTGTCTACAAGGATCATAATTACCTGTAAAGTGCTGATGAATAACACTTCCTATTCACGCAGAGGAAAACCCCTTGCGTTTTTTCACTTCACACTAGGCATTGTATTTTATAAAGGGTGCTCCTGTCCAATACTTTTAACCTATTCCATGTATAGTCGATACCTATACCTGTTTTCGCCGAGTAGTCTATCATACCCCATAACATGTGCATTATAGGGCGTCGCCGTTTGCGCAGCGTTTGTGTTATGACAAAATCGATGAAAAAGTTTGCACAGCTTTTGTTATCGAGACATAAAAAAAAGTAACTGCTTGCAAACGATCTTGAGCAGCTTGCTTTAAAGGTCCACAGATAGACACAGATGACCACAGATAGGATTAAAAGTGTGATAAAAATCAGTAAAAATCTGTGTTTATCTGTGGACAACGCTTTAAAAGCCCGGCGCGACCTTCTCGCTGCCGAAGCGTGCCCGGATTTTGAGGGTACAGGTATCGACTGCCAGGTTAGAGGGAATGAGTAAGATCAGTTCATGCGGGGGGTTATGAAGTTCCGACTTAATCGGCGTTGCCGTTTGAGTGGAAATGGGGATGCATCGTGCTTCATTATTATTCAGGACATACGCAGATAACACGCCGGAACAACAAAATCAGCCACGAATTGACACGAAAAACAAGAAATATTTGTGAAAATTCGTGACATTCGTGGCTAAAAACTTAGATTGCGTAAACCCGAACCCGGACAAGCCGGAACCAAACAAAGCGAGATAATCCACGAAGGCACACAAAGGAACACTAAATTTTTATCTTTTATTCGTGTAACTTCGTGTCCTTCGTGGATCAAACTTCTTGCTTTTTTAGATACTATTATTGCAATGGTTTCGCAAAAACAACGTCCCAGGACAAATGAGATACCAATCTTTTATCGGCCAGACCGATGATGGTGCACTGTTGCTTTCGATAAAAATCGACCGCTGACTGGGTGGGGTTTGAATAGATAAGCAGTGAGGTTGCGCCTTGCGCTTTAGCCCATTCTTCAAGCTGCTGAAAAAGACGTGTGCCTATGCCTGATTGCCGCGCTTCGGAACTTACAAATAAAGCGCAGAGTTCAACTGAGCCATCTTTATGTTTAGGCCCTACGATGCCAAAGCCAACAACCTTCTGGCCGGCCAAAGCCGCAAGCAGCCTGCCCCCACGTTCAATTTCCGGCTGCCACTTCGAAATGCGACTGGCTATGCCTTCATCACTCCAAGGGGGAATAGCCATAACCGGCTCTTGATGGATGGGGTATAACTCCAACCCAAGCTGATTGGATAAAGGACGCGCACCGTAGAGGATGTCTACTTGCTCTGTCCTGTCAACTTGTTTCAAAAGATCAAAGTCAATCTTTTGGAGTGTTTTAACTTCGATATCCATAGGGATTTTGTTTGAGGTGTTGGATACTAAACATTTCTCAAACTTGGCGTTTTTCAAGAACAATTTGACGTAAATCGTCAATCTCTTTCTCTAATCTCGACTTGCGTTTTGCAATAGCCGCCTCCAATTCTGTCTGGCCGACTACTTGCCATTTATCTACGCCCAGCATCCGTTGCGCTGATATTTCTAACATATCATAAGGACGTGCATTACCCAGATTATGCACAAATCTCACATACAAACAGATATTATCCGTCTCTTGACTTTCCAACACATCCAATATAACCCCTATCTGACCTCTGGCATCAACAATATCGCCACGCTTAAAGTCAATAGATATCCGGGGCTTGTCCATAGG
>JAGRBY010000912.1 GCA_020433835.1 Anaerolineae bacterium
AACTGAGGGCTGGATTGCCGGCCTGCAATTAGCCGCTATTTCGATGCAGAGTCATCAAGATACCGCCGATTTCATCAAATCGTTCACCGGCAGCCATCGTTTTGTGATGGATTACCTTATTGAGGAAGTTCTGCACCGGCAGCCTGAAAGCGTGCAAACCTTCTTACTGCGCACCTCGATCCTTGAGCGTCTGTGCGGGCCTTTGTGTGAGGCGGTGGTGGGGAGACTGGAGACTGGAGACTGGAGATTAGGCGGGGATAATCCCCAGGGTCAGGATGTACTCACCTATCTCGAACAAGCCAACCTGTTCATCATCCCCCTGGACAACGAGCGGCGGTGGTACCGCTATCACCATCTTTTTGCCGATTTGCTGCGGCAGCAGTTGCGGCAAAACCCGGCCCTGCTTTCATCGCCCGCATCGGGAGGGACGGAGGCAGAGCAATCGCCGGAGGGAAATATCCTGCCCCAACTCCACCTGCGAGCCAGCCGGTGGTACGAACAAAACAACTTACTCTCCGAGGCCATCCACCACGCTCTGGCCGCCGAGGATTTTGAGCGAACTGCCACGCTGTTGGAGCTGATTTGGCCGACCATGAGCGGCAGCTTTCAATCGGCCATCTGGTTGCGATGGGTCGAGCCGGTGCCTGATAGTGTTGTGCGAGCCAGACCCGTTTTCAGCATGGCCTATGCCTGGGCTTTACTGGATATGGGTGAACTGGAGGCCGGTGAGCTTCGGCTGCAAGAGACCGAGCGCTGGTTGGCTAGCGGCGCTGAACCGTCCCCTGACGGCCCAATGATAGTCGTCGATGAGGCCCAGTTTCGAACATTGCCGGGGTCACTCGCTACCGCCCGTTCTTACATGGCCCATGCCTATGGCGATGTCCAGGGCAGCGTGCGATATGCCCGGCAAGCCCTCGACCTGTCGCCTGAGGATGATCTAATTCGGCGAGGACAGGCCGCTTCTCTGTTGGCCCTGGCGCATTGGGCCGGCGGCGAGCTAGAGGACGCCTACCGGGTTTTGGATGAGGCTATGGCCAGTTTTCGAGCGGTGGGGCAGCTTGTTTTTGCCATCAGCGGCACGTATGGTTTGGCCGACATCAGGATTACGCAGGGACGATTTCGGGAGGCGGTCAATCTGTATGAGCAGACAATACAGCTTGTGGAAGAGCAGAATGACGTCGGCATACCCGGCACAGCCGATCTCTATTTGGGGCTGGGTGATCTGTATCGAGAGCGGGGCGATTTAGCCGAAGCCGAAATGTATCTGGCTAAAAGCGAAGCCTTGGGCGAACCGGCGGCTCTGCCGGATTGGCCCTGCCGCTTCCGTCTGGGGCAGTCTCGCTTACGGATGGCCCAGGGTGATCTAAGTGATGCACTTACCCTGCTGGATGCCGCCGAACGGCGCTATTTCCGCAGCCCGATGCCGGAGATTCGCCCGCTAGCCGCCCAAAAAGTCCGGCTGTGGCTGGCGCTGGATCGTCTGCCTGAAGCAGAGGCCTGGGTACAAAAACGGGAGCTATCGACTGACGATGCGCTCAGTTACTTGCATGAGTTTGAGCATCTCACTCTGGCCCGAGTCCGTATCGCCGAGTATCGCCGCAATCCGATCAAGCAGACCATCATCGCGGCTCTCCATCTTTTGGAACGGCTATTACGGGCCGCAGAGACGGGTGATCGATGGGGTAGCGTCATCGAAATTTCGATTCAGCAGGCTCTGGCCCACCAGGCGCATGGTGATATTCCTGCTGCTCTGGCGTCGTTGGAGAGGGCAATTATCTTGGCTGAGCCGGAGGGGTTCGTTCGCCTCTTTGTCGATGAAGGTCCGCTGTTGGCAGAGTTGTTGACAAAAATGAAGGATAAAAAGGGGAAACTGCGGGCGTATATTCAAAAATTGCTGGCTGCCTTTGGAGTGCCAACAGATATTCAGCCCTCCAGTCCCGTGCCGGATAAACCATTAGCCCCTCAGCCTCAGCCGCTGATCGAACCTCTAAGTGAGCGCGAGTTGGAAGTGCTCGACCTCATCGCTCAGGGACTCTCGAATCGTGAGATTAGCGAGCGGCTTGTTCTGGCTTTAAGTACCGTCAAGGGGCATAATCGGATAATCTTTGGCAAACTACAGGTCCAAAGACGAACGGAAGCCGTCGCTCGCGCCCGCGAGTTGGGGCTGCTGTAGTTACAAATCCAGGGTGATACGCAGGGCGCGATCAACCTGGTGCATCGTTTCCGTCGATAGCGTTCCGCGTTGACTCAAAAGGCGCAATTTTGAAATAGCTCGCACCTGCCCGCCGAGCAAAACCGACTCGAATGTTAAGCCGCCTTCTCCTTTGGCAATGGTGACATTATTGGGGTAGTCACGTTTGACGTTGACCGCTTTTGTCAGGGGCACAACGACAACCACCATACTATATTTGTTGATGGCGTCGCGACTGACGATGACAACGGGTCGTACACCCGCTTGCTCTGAGCCTTCGGTGGGGTTCAAACGGGCATCAAAAATATTGCCACGTTTCATTCTATTTCATTCTCAACCAGGGCATCCCAATCGCTTTCGGCAAATGACTCGGCCAGTTGTTCGTTCATGGTCTGGTAAGCCTCATCATCGGCCACTGCTTCAAACTGGCGGTCGATTTCCTGCCGCTCTAACTCGAGCAGGTATTGCTCAAGAGCAGCAATAATCAATGCGTTGCGACTGGGGATAAATCCTTCATCAACAAAATGCTGTGAGCGTTTGATTAAATCAGCCGGTAGGGTTAGTGTTGTACGGACAGTTTCAAATTTCTCAAGCATCGTTTTCTCCATCACAT
>JAGRBY010000913.1 GCA_020433835.1 Anaerolineae bacterium
TGGTCTTTTACCGTTGATGATGCCAAGCAGGTTTTTGCTGATTACTACTCCGTATTTTTATCTTGTTAAGGTACTAGAAGTGATCAATATCCTTATAAGGAAGTTGATCGAATCTAGTACTAGACTCGATCAACCTCTAGTAGGTGATATTTCATTTTCTCTATAATGAAATTTGTTTTTCACCGTAATAATATTTGGTATTAATCTGTTGAGGCGTCCTAGCGACTCTTCACTACGTTACATAGAGTTCGGTGGCAGAAACAGCATCGAGGCGAGGTCGAAAAAAAGGTACTTCAAGTATAGCATAGCTCCACGTGCCGCAAAAGGTTAGAGCGGGAGTTTGGCCCGGATGTAGGACATCAGGCATTCCATTCCATGTTTGCCAGGAATTTTTTAACGCCCTCCTTGAATTCCCCATTTCAATCATAAGACTTTCTTGATGTTAGGTTGCTATGAACCCCGCCGGGAGAGGATCAGTGTTCTCATTTCATCATTAATTCAGTATTTCTATCTCGCCCCGTAATCATCGGATTTTTGGTGATGCTCAGGTCTCATGGTATACTAGTTGCTCCACGTATAAAAAACTTAACACACAAGGGTCTCGACCCACCCACTACCGGACCATTTTTATACCCGGGCCTCAACGCCGACCCGATACGTCTTATTGGTTAGAATTTTTTAACTGTAAAATCGTTTCCCTCTGTCTATTTAGAATAATGTATCGTCTAAAGTACTCAATGAGGAGTTATCTGTGGATCTCGAACCAATTACCATCGATGTTGAAGGGCAATCGGTCACCGCGCCATCTGACCGATCCATTATTGAGGCTGTCTGGGAGGCAGGCCACGCGCATGTGCAAGGTGTGGGCTGCCTGGGAGGGGTATGCGGCTCGTGCCGGGCCATTATCCGGCGCGCCAATTCCACGGAGGTCAAGATGGTGCTGGCCTGCGAAACGCTCATTGAAGACGGCATGCAGGTTACGTTTGTCCCCTTCCTTGAACGGCTGAGTGACCATCCTTACCAGCTTGACAGCTTTACCGATACCTGGCGGCTGGTGAGCCAGGTCAATCAAACCTTCCCCGAAGCCGCCCACTGTCGCCACTGCGGCGGCTGCAACGTGGCTTGCCCCAAAGGGATCGAGGTCGAACGCGGCGTCAATTTGGCGGTTGAAGGGCAGCTTGGCCCGGCCGGCGATGTCTTTGAAACGTGCATTATGTGCAATCTATGCAGCCATATTTGCCCCGAATTTATCGACCCCAACCATCTGGGCTTGTTGGTCCGCCGGGTAGTGCCTGCCCTCGTCGTCCGTCCCTTCAATTTAATGCAGCGTTTGAATCAGTTGGAGTGGGGAGAACTGTACTTTGATTATGAAGCGCCTGAGGCTTCGACTGAGGAGGGTAATTCCAATGACTAACGGCATTCCTTATGAAACCGCATGGCAGAACTATCAAGCCGGTTCATCAGACCCAGTGCAATTCAATGCCTCCTCTAAAGAGAGCTTGCTCAAGCAGTTCCATCCTGACTACCAGGCTGAGACCACAACGACGCTGCAGGTTGGCGCGAACAAGGGCGATGTGTGCCAGCGCCAACTGGCCCAACTTTTGCAAAGCAACGCCTTAATTGATGAGGTTGATTTGGCCGGTGCATCCATTGTTGAGACCGATGTGTTGATTATCGGCGGCGGTGGAGCCGGCTGTGCTGCTGCTCTCGTCGCGAGCGAAAACGATGCGCGGGTGATCCTGACCACTAAGCTGCGCCTGGGCGATTGCAACACCGTTATGGCTGAGGGGGGCCTGCAAGCCTCGGTGGGCGTTGATGATACCCCCCAGCAGCACTTCGAAGATACGCTGCGGGCCGGCTACTTCAAGGCGGATCGCAAGCTGGTATCCCAAATGGTGATGGATGGCCCCGATGTGGTCCGCTGGCTGATACAGTTGGGCATGCAGTTCGATCAAGAAAGCGAAGATCCGTTCGCCAGCCTCAGCCTTAAGCGTGCGGGCGGAACTTCGGCCCCCCGCATTCTCTCTTACCGCGATTATACCGGACTGGAAATGATGCGGGTGCTGCGTGAGGCGGTCACCTATCGGCCGGGCATTGAGGTTTGGCGCAGCAAACCCGTGGTCGAGTTACTGTCGAACGAGTTCGGCCATTGCGCCGGTGCGGCGGTGTACGATATGAGTCATCGTAAGCTGATGTTGGTTCGCGCCCATGCCGTTATTTTAGCCACCGGTGGCATTGGCCGCATGCATTTGAACGCCTTTCCGACTTCGAACCACTTTGGAGCAACCGGCGACGGTCTAATTCTGGCCTACCGGCTGGGGGCCAAATTGCGAGAGCTAGACTCGTTTCAGTACCACCCCACCGGTGTATCCTATCCGCGTCATCTGGCCGGTAGTTTGGTTTCGGAGGCAGCGCGTTCGGCCGGGGCAACGTTGCTCAATGGCCTGGGCGAACGCTTTGTTGATGAACTGCAACCCCGCGATGTGGTTGCGGCGTCAATTATCCGCGAATGCGAGGAAGGGCGGGGTGTCGATTGGGATGGGCAGGTGGGAGTCTGGTTAGATACACCTCGGCTGGAACAGCAAAAGCCCGGTACCCTCCAAAAGTTTGGCTCGCTGCGACACCTGGCTCACAAATGCGGCCACGATCCGGCTGAAAAGCCATTCCTTGTCTATCCCACGCTGCATTATCAAAACGGTGGCGTGGTTATTCAACGCAACGGCAGTACATCCGTACCCGGCCTATTTTGTGCCGGTGAGGTTACCGGCGGCATCCACGGTCGCAACCGGTTGATGGGT
>JAGRBY010000914.1 GCA_020433835.1 Anaerolineae bacterium
ATACAAATTTTCTTTGGGGACCCTGATAGGCACCAATTTACTGATGCATTAAATTTTGTAAATAATTTTAATAATAGTCAGTCTGAATACCCTCCTGTTACGACCGTTACAGGTCAAAGCCTTGGCGGATACATGAGCCAAGTAATCGGTATCGCTGGAAATTTTGAAGTCGTGGCTTTTGATTCTCCAGGCGCAGATGCTGCTCTTAATAATCTCTCCTCTATGGGATTTTCTAATCAAGTTGCAAATTATGATTACACTAAAATTACCGTCCGTAATGTTGAAGGTGACTGGATTGGTGGATACGGTGACCAATTGGCAGGCGCAACCGTTAATGTCATTAATGTTGATGATATTTTATCTCAAACCCCCAATGGCCGCTCAGGATTATTGTTTGTTGCAATGAGCGATGCTTTGCAAAGTGATTTGCCGAATAACCTGTTCGGGATGCTTTTGATTGCGGGTATTGAAGTTAATGAAGAGCTTACGCAACGTCTTCTCTATCATAACATGGAGAACCATACTTACACGCTGGCAACGGATTACGCAAAAGCAACGGAACTACAAACCTCTGTAAAATTCCTTTATGCCCAAGACGATTCTCTTCGTGTTGATATTTACGACAAGATCAGCGTCGTTGAAACAAGCGGTGGAGAAAGTGCTACATTTTATCTTGGCAGTGATAATGGCCTATACGGCATCATTGAAAATCCTGATGGTACATCCAGTTTTTATTACAGATACGGTAATGACGAAAATGAATTTGTAAGTAAGACCTTCAATAGCCTTGATGATATGAGCAATTTGACCGTGCAGGAGCAGTACATTGCGCAGGAAATTGTTTACCAGAAATATCTGGCGGAGAGAAAAGCGGCTGAAGATTTACTGCAAAATAACCCGGATATTGTTAATGATCCTGAATACAGTGATTTACCACAGGGCGTAAAAGACCAAATCAACGATCTTCTTGCTAAGGGGCAAGCTGTTGAAAGTGAAGATGCATTAAATGGCCAAGTCATTGAAGGTGATTTTGGCAATGATGAACTGGGTGGTGGTATCGGCGGAGATACTCTTGGTATTGGAGCGGAGAATTTCAACGCTAATCAACTGGCGTGGATTATCCAGAATGGCGCGAAGGAAGATCAAATAGGCGCGGCGCTTCAACTCTATAGCAAGATCAAATTCGAGGGTATTTTAAATTCCGCTACGGGCACTTACACGCTTGGCAATGCCACGATTCAGAGCGTGGCTAACAGCTTTGGCGGTACCGCAGTTAAGATTTCAGTAGATGGCATTGCACAAAGCTACATCACCAAATACGATCAGGGAAATTTCCAGCAGCGCGTTGTGGAAACAGTTGGGCCTGATGGGCGGACAAACAGCGCTGAGATTACGCTGGCCGATGGTTTGGTTAATCAGCTCTATAGAGGCGAAGCGATTACGATCAACTATCCAGACAATTTCGTGTTCGGCTACGCAGGAGGATATGTCGGCAATCTGGTTGGCCAGCAACTTGTTGATGGTGAACTTGCCCACGATATCATTGTCTCCGCCATTACACAGACAGTGGGTTCGAATATTGGTGAAGTTCTAGATTTTCTTGCGGCGGGACAAAATAGCCTTTCAGAGGCAATCTTTGATCCCTTCTTTGGTGTAAATGGGACTGCAAATCCTCGTTCCGCCATGTTGGATGATTTTCTTTCCAATCTTCAAGCAGGCGTGGCTAGTGCAATAGGCGGAAAAATTACTGAGGAGCTAGGTGACCTCATAGATATCGGCGGCCTGGGCGGAGATATTTTCGATGTTGTCGGTAACACGGTAACTACGGGGTTCGTGAATGCCGAGTTTGGCATGCTGTTCAATACGCTTGATGGGGCTAACTATGCCACGCTTATAGACTCCGGCTTTAATTTTAATACGATTCTTGAGGATACCAATGGAAACATCATGGTTGGCACAGATGGCCGATTTGTTACTACGGGCGACTACATTCAGGCGCAAGTTTTTAACGCCATTGCCGCCTATGCAGGTGCACGTCTGGCAGGGGAGTTGATATCTCCGGAAAGCCAGCAAGCGGCGATTTTTGGATCAATTGGATCTGCTCTGGGTACAGCAGTTGCCAGTGGAGCAATATTAACTTCTAGTGGAATATCAGCGGCTCTAACAACCACGTTTGCGACTTTTGGAAGTTTTGCACCAGTAGTTGGTACTGCTATTGGAGCATTTATCGGTACAACCCTTGGCACCTTTATCGGAAACCTTTTTGGAGGAAGTCAAGAGATTCCAGAGGCATGGGCCAGAGGTGTTTATGATGGTGTCGATAAAGAATTCCAAGCCAATGTTTGGTGGGATGATGATGGCGGCGACGCCTCAATAGCTTTGGGAATGCTCAATCAGGTTATGCAAGGCGTCAATGGAATACTTGATTTAACACAAGGGAAGTTGCGCCAGGGTTCACACGCACCTGAAATTCAAATTGGATACGAAGGAAACATTTATAGAGTTGCAGTAGCTAACAGCGAAGAACGATCATTCTCGACAGCAGTTGATGCTATTAATTATGCATCATTCCGTCTTATGAAAGGGTTTGATTTGGTCGGAGGTCATGCCGTTCTGATGCGCGCATGGCATAACTCTGATGCAACTAATATCTTCGATTTTAAAGAAGATTTAGAAGTTGCAGAAGCCTTCCAGCTATACCTAACCAACCCCACCGGTAGATTAGCGATGATGATGGATCAGCCCGATAGCGAATTAGCGCTGAGTTGGGCGACGATCTTAAAGCGTTCAGCAGAGCT
>JAGRBY010000915.1 GCA_020433835.1 Anaerolineae bacterium
TTTGCACCCGGTCAAATCAGCCAGATTTTTTTCGCGGGCTCATCGGGCTTGATCGGCGACGGCTCCTGGGCTGAGACGTTGCTGGTTACACCTACTTTTTTTGCTTTCGACGGTCGGGTAGCCGAGGGCCATTACTGACCCTCAGCCCCCTAAGAACCGTGCAGGCCAGTTTCCCAGCACACGGCTCAAGCCTTTCTAACGCCCGGTGAGGGACGCGGCTTAACAACTTCCAATTTCTGGCTATGGACTTGTCTATGGCAGTTGGGATGAAGCAGCATCCGGTTTTCAGCTTTGTTGCTGCCGCCTTGGGTTCGCCACACAATATGGTGGTTATGCCAGCCGGTTAAGCGGGTAATTTCTGGTGGCAAACAGGACAGAGGCCGTTTTGTTCTTGCCATAGATAGAGCAGTTGCCTTCGACCTTGCAGATGAGCCGCCATTTTCAGACCAAGGCGTTGCTCAAAGTAGGGTTCCCAGGCCGGGTCATACGGATTGGCGTTAGCTTTGATTTTGATGTGTCGCTTGATGGGGACATCGGTCAGTTGGAACAGATGAACTTTACGGGTTTTTCCAGTTTGGTCTTTGATTTCACCCCAGAAGACCCACTTGCGGGAGCCGATGGTGTGAAAGTACTTCTGTTTTAGCCATTGACCGGACTGGTTGTGATGCCTGCGTTTGGCCCAGCGCCATAAGGCTTGGAAGATGGTAAAGCTGGTTTTACGGAAGGTGTGCTTGCTGACGATGTGGCGGTGATAGTTAGCCCAGCCCCGTAGGAGCGGGTTGAGCCGATCAATGAGTTGGCCGGCACTCCTGGTTCCACTGGTTTTGATGATGTTTCGGACTTTATCGAGAAAGCGTTTCACATTCTTAGAGGCGGGTTTGATGAGCAGTTTGCCGTTGTATTTGCGGATGTTTTGGCCTAGAAAGTCAAAACCATCATCAATGTGGGTAATACCACACTTTTCCGGGGCGAGGGCCAGCCCACGTTCCTTGAGAAATTGTTCGACCAGAGGCGCGATTTCATTTTGCAAGAGTTCTTTAGAGTGTCCGGTGATGATGAAATCGTCAGCAAATCTGACCAGGTTAACCTTGGCGTGGGGATAGCGTTGGCGGAGGTCTGGTTCCAAACCATCCAAAGCGAGATTAGCAATGACCGGTGAGATGATACCGCCCTGCGGTACGCCTTCATTCGTCGGAGAGAAGGTGGCTTGGTCGATGAACCCGGCTTTCAGCCATTGACGTAGGATAGTTTTGTTCATGGGGATGTTCTTTAACAACCAATCGTGAGCTATGCGGTCGAAGCAGGCCGCGATATCGCCCTCATAGACCCATTTGGCCCGGTTTTTGGGGGCCAGGATAAGGAAGCATTGGCCAATGGCATCAGCCTGACCACGTTCTTTCCTGAAGCCGTACGAGTTCGGGTCGGCCAAACATTCGGCGATGGGGTCAAGGGCCAACAGGTGGAGGGCCTGCATGGCCCTATCTTTCATTGTAGGAATGGACAGGGGACGCTTTCGTTGCCCATCACTTTTGGGGATGTAGAGCCGGCGAAGGGGTTGGACCCGGTAGCCCTTGTGTTGGAGGCGGCCAATGGCGGCTGCTTTTTTGGCAGGGGTGTTCCAGATGTCTCCATCTACCCCCGGTGTCCGATGACCTTTGTTGTCAGTTACCCGTTTAACAGCCAAGGCTTTGCCGCTGAACGAGTGGGTCAGCAGGTGTTGTAAGGCTTTCACCTTCCCCCATCTGCCTTCCTGTTGAGCCTTCACGATACGCGCTTGGAGCCGACGCACATTGCGGTGGGCCTTGTGCCAGTCAATGGCGTGCCAGTCCACCGTTTTGGGGGAGGCTGCACCAGCCATCTTTGCGGTGACCGTCATCTACTTTTCCTCCTTAATCAGTTAGCCAAGTTCTCTCGTGATGAAAGACCTAATGGAAGTCGGCTCGCTTTCGCGTGGGGTGATGTTGCCCGGAGGCTCAAGCCCTATCCGGCCCGTTACAGGCCGGCCTTCGCTTTTTCCATTATCCTTTACCGGCACCCTCATCAACTCACCTTACGGCTGGCCTTCCCTGGCTGTCGTCAGGGGGAGATTACCGGCTTACCACGTTCCGCTTACATACCTAAAGATGGGTTAGGTGCTGTCTCTTCGCCGGTGGAACATCATCTGCGTCAGGAAAGTGGCGAGTTCCTGAACTTGTCCACGTGCCTTTTGGCTCAAGCCTATCAGCGTCTTTGGCTTGTCAATTCTGACGACGTTTATCGACAGTTCACATCGGTTCACCCTACCATCCTATCCTAGCTCCCGACCGCCTTGACGCTCGCAGTCACAACCGTTTCTCACGATTGGGTTGTCATTCGCAAGGAATGAGGCTACATTGTCCCCGTCGCTCTTGATTCAGACGGGTAGGATACCAATGGCAGAACATTGGGTTACAGCCTGTTTTTCAGGTATAACAAATATGTAAGCGACTTCGTGTCGCACCGCCACATGAATTCTTTTTCGTTGGGCAGCGCATTTAGGGGCGTTGATTTGCGGACATATACCACCGTTCTTGACACTACCGGCCCCAGCGCAGATTTTGTCCCGACTGAATCGGGATGTGCTTAACGGTCGTCAACCACCAGGCCCGGCGGCAAAAGCGGTATTGAGCCAACTCGCTGGCACGAATAACGGGCTGCGAGGTATCAAGGGACGGTTGGTCTCATCACCGGGCCGGTTCATTCCAACCCAATGCGCTGCTCAAACTGCTGCAAGGCGGTCTTCATCGCTTCCTGACGCACCGCCGTTGTTACAT
>JAGRBY010000916.1 GCA_020433835.1 Anaerolineae bacterium
CTGACCAAAGCTATGAACCCTTGCAGCAAGACTTGGATCGCGCCAAAGCATTACTGGCCGAGGCCGGCTATCCGGACGGTGGCTTCACCGTAACGATGACCGCCGTTGAAGGCTTGGAGGATCAGCGGCAGGCAGCCCTACTCTATCAGGCTGCCCTGGCCCAGATTGGCGTTACCCTTGAGGTTCAGGTGTTGCCCTTTAGCGTATACTTTGAACAGGGGCAGGACCCGGACACCGCGGCCACGTTTAACCCCCAACACGAAGCGCCGGAGACCGCCGATCCCTTCCAGTGGTTTGACAAGGTGTTCGGCTCGGACGGCTTGTTGAATTGGACCTACCAAGACGTATCGGCAATGGACGACCTGATCGATCGGGGTCAATCTGAACCGGACGAGGCCGCCCGGCTGGCCCTGTTGCACGAGGCGCAGCAATTGGCCACCGACAACGTCTACGCGTTCCCCATTGCCAACCTGGTGGACCTCGATGCGGTGTGCGACAATACCGACGGGTTCGTTTACCAACCCACCGATTTGATGTACGTGCCCCAATTCTGGCCGTTGTATCAGGTTGATAAATGAAAAAAGATTGGTTCAGTCTAAAGATGACCTCATACAAGGCTGATATTAGACTTTTTTGACCTCGTTTGAGGTAACAGACTGAACCAATCTTTCCCGGCTGAGATAAAAGACTAACGTGATAGGCTACATTATTCAGCGAATTGTAATGGCAATCTTTACCCTGATCGGGGTGACGGCGCTCATCTTTGTCATGGCTCAGGTGATCCCGGCCGATCCGGCCCGTATCGCCGCCGGGCCTGGCGCGGGTAAAGCCCAGGTTGAAGCCTTGCGCCAGGCGATGGGCTTAGACCGCCCGGTCCCCGAACAGTTCCTGCGGTATCTCAGCGGCCTGACCCGGCTGGATTTGGGCCGCTCCATCCGAACCCAACAGCCCGTTCTGAACGACATCGTCCAATTCTTGCCGGCCTCATTAGAGTTGATCTTTTTCAGCTTCGCCATCTATATTGTCTTGGGCCTTTCATTGGGCGTGCTGGCGGCCGTCAACCACAACAACGCCGTCGATCTCATAATCCGGGTCGGTTCGATTGTGGCCTTTGCCGTACCGATCTATGTCCTGGGGCTGTGGCTGCAATACGGTCTCTATTTTCAATTAGATTGGTTTCCCGGCGGGGGGCGTCTCGATATCTTGACCAGCCCGCCGCCGCGCGTGACCGGGTTCTATCTCATCGACAGCCTTTGGGCCGGGAATTTACCGCTTTTTTTTGAAGCGCTGCATCATATTACCCTCCCCGCCCTAACGCTGCTCCTGGGTCTCATTGCGGTGGCCACCCGGCTGACGCGGGCCGGTATGCTGACCGAACTCCGCAGCAAATATATCCAGGTGGCCCGGCTCAAAGGGCTGCCTGAGCGGACGGTGATCATTAAACATGCCTTACGAAACTCCCTGATACCGGTCGTCACGCTGATGGGCCTCCAGTTTGGCTATCTTATCGGCGGCGCGGTCATCGTCGAGACCATCTTCCAGTGGCCGGGCATTGGGTTGTACCTCTTCCGGGCTATCTCGGCGCTCGATTACGTGCCGGTGATCGGCGTGACGTTAATCGTCACCTTCATCTTTGTTACCGTCAACCTCCTGCTCGATCTCATCTATCCGCTGCTCGACCCCCGTATTGCGGTTTGGGGCGAACGCCGATGAACGCCGCCGCTTGGGAGGACAGTCAGGTTGAACCAGACCCGCGCCCCCGGCTGCCTCGGCCCAGGTTGCTGCTCATCATCAGTGGTGCGGGAATTATCATCCTGCTGCTCTCCTCGATTTTTGCGTCATACCTAGCGCCTTATGATCCGATTGTCATTGGCCCGGCAGAGTTACAGCCGCCGACGCCTGAACACCCGTTTGGCACGGATCAGGTCGGGCGTGACATCCTCAGCCGGGTCATTTTTGGCTCACGGCTATCGCTCCTGATCTCGGCCGGGGTGATCAGCCTGACGCTGATGATCGGGCTGCCGGTCGGTACGCTGGCCGCAATGACCGGCGGCTGGATCGATGAAATCCTGATGCGCCTAACCGACGTCTTCTTCGCCTTTCCCTATCTCATTTTGGCGATGGCCATCATCGCTACGCTCGGCGTCGGCGCGATCAGCCTGGTTCTGGCGCTGGGCGTGGTTTGGTGGCCGTCTTATGCGCGGATGGTTCGCGGCATGGTTCTGAGTATCAAAGAACGCCCGTTTGTTGAGGCGGCTTACGTGGTCGGCAACAGTAAGCTAGGCGTGGTCGTCAGGCATATCCTGCCCCACACCGCCGAGGAGTTGAGCGTGCGTATTTCGCTGGACGTAGGCAACGTCATTCTCATCGCCACCGGGCTGAGTTTTTTAGGGTTGGGGGCGCAGCCGCCCGTCCCTGAATGGGGATCGATGTTAGGGGAAGCCCGCCCCTATATTTTAAGCGGCTGGTGGTTGTCATTCTTTCCGGGGATAGTAATCGTGCTGGCCGTGTTGTGCTTCAGTCTGTTCGGCGATGCCTTGCAGGACTTGCTGCGCCCGGAGCAAAATCGGTAGTCAATCTGGGCTTACGCAGTTGACACGCCAGAAGAGCAAGACCGGCCACGAATTTTCACCACAGAGATCACAAAGTAGGCACAGAGTTCTCAGAGATTTTTCTTAGTGTTCTTCGCACTCTTTGTGGTTAAATCTTTTAGCTGTGACTTACCGCGTTATGCACTACGGGCAATTGAGGATATTATTTAATCCATGATCCTAATGAACTTTGTTTTAAG
>JAGRBY010000917.1 GCA_020433835.1 Anaerolineae bacterium
CTTTTTATTTGTAGTAACGGCTTTATTCGGCTAAATAACTGTTCTTGTGGTTTTAGAAATTAAGCGGGGAATCACAAAGCTAGCTTTGTGATTCCCCGCTTAATTTGTTGATTTACAAAGTTACCAACCTACCGCCCTTGAATATGCATCGGCATGATAACGTGGGTAAACCCATCGTCGCCAACGGGGCGGAAGACGCCGGGGCTAGAGGGGCTGCTGGTTTCCAGAATAAATTGCGGTGTGTCGACAATCGACAAAACATCGATGAGATACTTGGCGTTGAAAGCCACTTCGACCGCTTCGCCATCAATCGAGGCATCCATGTCAGAAACGTTGTCGCCTAACTCGGCGCTGGTGGCGACCAGCGTAACGCGGCCATTCATCAACTCGTCGCCGCTGGGGCTGATTTCCAGTTTGACGATGTTGGCCGAGTCGCGGGCGAACAGGTGAGAAATGCGCACGGCTTTTAAGAAACTGGCGGTTTCTAACACGCTGCGGGTGGTGTGACCTTTGGGGATAATGCGAGTGTAATCGGGGAAATCGCCCTCGATGAGCTGCGAAACCAACTCAACGTCCTGCATGCGGAAAATAACCTGGCGGCGGGAAGGCGTAACGACCAGCTCGATGGGTTGCTCTTGATCGCCGGAAACGCGAGACAGTTCGGTCAGCGCCCGGCCCGGAATAATGAGGCTCGATACTTCGCTGTGATCTTCAACCACCTGCGAAGCACTTTGGTTGAGCGCCGTGGCTTTAACCGACAGCCGGAAGCCGTCGGCAGCGGCCATCGTCAAGGTATCGCCGTTAAATCGAACCAAAACCCCGGTAAACACCGGCCGACTCTCGTCGGTGGCGGCGGCGAAGACCACCTGCTTGATCATCAAACGCAGCGACTCCGGCTCCAATTTGATGATGATGTCATCTTCGGAAACGCCGGCTACGTTCGGAAACTCATCGGCATCGATGCCTTTGATGTTCGATTCGACCCGGGCGCAGCGCAGGTTGAGCGTTTGGGTTTGCTCATCCAACTCCATGTCGATACGTTCCGGCGGCAGCGAGTTGATAAACTCCGACAGCAGCCGGGCCGGAACGGTGATAGCCCCTTCCGTATCGATCTTCGCGCCGACCCAACAGTTGATACCCAACTCAAAGTTGTTGGCTGACAGCTTCAACTGTCCGTTGTCTGTTTTCATCAGCACGTTCGATAAAACTGGTAGCGTACTGCGGCTGGCCACGGCTCGACCTACAATGCTCAAACCCTTTGCCAAATTTTCTTGCAAGCAGGAAACCTTCATGGTCTATCTTCCCTGTTCAAAATTTTGTATTGTAAAGACAGGCCGACCCGTAATAAAATTAGCGTCGGCCCGGTTACATGAATGATCTTTAGCGTATGAGGGGTTACGTAAGTACCACAATTAGTGGCTAGCAATAACTAAGTATACTACATTTTGTGGCAGAGGACAAAGGTTTGCTTTGCAGAATCGTGTAGCGGTAGCGCGGATATCTTTTACCACAGAGAACGCAAAGAAGGCACAGAGGACACAAAGTTTTTAACTCTGAGTTCTTTGTGTATCCTCTGTGCGCTCTGTGGTGATCTTTTTATTTGCGGCTAAACGTATCGCGCCATGAGCGGTTGTAGGGATCGGAGTGGAGCGCTCGATTGAGGGCGCTCAACACCGCCTTGATCGATGCCGTTTCGATGCTGGTATCGACGCCCGCGCCGAAGAATCGCTCGCCCGATGGGGTTTCGATGTGGATGTAGGCAATTGCTTCGGCCTCGGCCCCCTGGCTGAGCGAGTGCTCGGCGTAGTTAACCAGCTTGAAATCGGGGACAAGTTCTTCCTGCATGGCGTGCATAAAAGCATTGATTGGACCGTTGCCGACGCCGCACAGCTCGTAAGGCCTGCCTTCCACCTTGAGTTGGGCGATACAGCTTACCGACTTCGCCTTGTCCTCGCTTTTCTGCGTTCGCGAGCGGAAACTCTCCAACTGGAAGGGGTTGTTTTGCCGGAGATAGGTCTCCTCAAACTTCTGGCGAATCTGGTCGCTGGACAGTTCGTTGCCCAACGCATCGGCCATATCGTTGATGATCCGGCCAAACTCGACACGCATATCTTTGGGCAGGTGCAGCCCGTACTCGGTCTCCAACACGTAAGCCACGCCGCCTTTCCCCGACTGGGCATTGATGCGAATAATGGCTTTATAGTTACGCCCGATGTCTTTGGGGTCGATGGGCAGATACGGGATCTCCCAGTACGCGCCCGGCCTGGGGTCTTGCGCAACCATGCCTTTGTTGATGGCATCTTGGTGCGAGCCGGAGAAGGCCGTAAAGACCAATTCGCCGCCGTAGGGCTGGCGCGGCGGAACCTGCAGGCGCGTGCAGCGTTCATACACCTCGCGCACCTGGTTGATGTTGCTGAAATCCAGCATAGGATCGACGCCCTGCGTGTACATATTCAGCGCCAGCGTCACAATATCGACATTACCCGTGCGCTCACCGTTGCCGAATAGCGTGCCTTCGACCCGGTCGGCTCCGGCCAGCAGACCCAACTCTGTAGCGGCGACGCCCGTACCCCGGTCGTTGTGGGTGTGCAGGCTGACGATGATCGATTCGCGGTCGCGCAGATTGTTGCAGAACCACTCGATCTGGTCGGCGTGAACATTGGGCGTAGCCAGTTCGACCGTGGCCGGCAGATTGAGGATCATCGGCTGCTGGGGTGTCGGCTGCCAGACATCGACCACCGCCTCACATATTTCCAGGGCAAATTCCAGTTCGGTAGCCGAGAAG
>JAGRBY010000918.1 GCA_020433835.1 Anaerolineae bacterium
TCCATTTCCGGCATCATAATATCGGCTAAGATTAAATCTGGAAGTCCTTCCAGACCCGATCCGCCGGTGCGCTGTTTTAGCAAAAACGCTTTTTCCAACTGATCCATCGCGTTTTTACCGTTATCGGATGTCCAGACCTTAAACCCTTCCATTTCCAGGGTGAGTTCTATACCACTGAGAAATTCGGGATTATCATCGACAACCATGATCAAGGCGTTTTGGTCTTGAGTATCTGTGTTCATTCTACTCTCCTCTGATTAATTAAGAGTTTTTGCCGAGCCAGGCAGCTTTACGGTAAAAATGCTGCCCTGGCCAAGGGTGCTTTCCACATAAATATCACCATCGTGAGAATTCACGATTTCCTTCACAATCGCTAATCCTAACCCCGTGCCGGGGATAGTATGAGATGGGTCAACCCGATGAAATCGGTCAAATATCTTCGACAGATGGTCTTCGGGAATACCCATTCCTGTGTCGGTAACACGGACAAAAACAAATTCCTTTTCTTTTACCGCTTCATGTAATATCTCAACCACTATTTTGCCGCCGCTGGGCGTATATTTAATGGCATTGTCGATTAGGTTACGGCTAACGCGCTCCATTTGAATAGGATCAGCCAGAACAATAGGCTCAAAGATGGGTGCGTGCCATTCCAAATGCACCTGGCTCGACTCAGCTAGCGGATGTAAATCCTCAACGAGCTTATCGATCAAGGGAATAAGGTTCATCGGCTCGCGTCTCGTTTCTATCATTCCGGCGTCAAATCGAGACAGTTCTAAGATATCTTCGATGAGCGTACCCAAAAGGTGGGCTTGCCCACGAATCGCTTCGAGCAGTTTATTTCGTTTTTCTTCCGTTAAGCGGCTGCCGTAGCTAATTAAATTTTTGGAATGGAGACGGATAATTGACAATGGCGTTTTAAGCTCATGCGTAACACCGGCCATAAAGCGCGCCTTCATACGCTCGACCTCTTTAAGCGCGGTGATGTCGCGTAAAACAATCACCGTGCCCAGACTGCGACCATATTCATTACGCACTTTGGCGGAATGGGTTTGGATTGAAAGCAAAGCCTTACTTTGAGGGTCGGGCACATCCACAACGGCAGTAGCGATTAATTCATCATCATTGTTAATAATATCGTCGATACAGGTCCAAATGGGATTTTGCAACTGCTCGGGGCCAATGGGCTGCCCTTCAAACCGCTCAAGGTCGAATTCAAGCATCTGTTCAGCCGCTTTGTTGGCGGTTAAGATGCACTTTTCGGCGTTGAGCACAATAAGCCCGTCGGCCATGCTGGCCAGAATAGCTTCGGTTCTTTCTTTTTCTTCGGCCAGTTCTTTGGTTCGGGCCGAAACCATCTGCTCCAGATGGCGGCTAAAGGCCTGTACTTCCTGAAAAAGGCGGGCATTTTCTACAGCAATCCCCACAAAATTTGCTACCGGATACGATAAGCGCAAATGCTCATAGCCAAACCAATTGCGATTTTGATGGAGCGCCTGCATTACACCGATAATCTGCCCTTTGGCCTGAACCGGCACAGACAAAATTGATCGCGGCAAATAGTTGGTTTGATGCGGTGGATTCTCAAAATGATGCTCATCTTCGGTTATGTCGGCCGAAATATAATATTCGCCCGTGGTGGCTACGTGGCCGGCAATACCGCGATCACTGGCCATTCGAAAGCCAATAATCACCTCAGAGTTAACACCGGAAGCCGTTGTTAAGATCAATTCTCTTCTATCGTTGCTTAGAAGCCATAAAGAGACTCCTTCACATTGCAGCGACCGCTGAATAAACAATGTTGTCTGTTTGAGAATTTGCTCAAGATCGAGATTGGAGGTCAAGGCCCGACCAATTTCTGTCAGCGCAATCAAGTCATCAACTTGTTGTTGCGCTTGTTCCAGCAGCCGGGCATTTTCCATAGCTACCCCTATAATGCCCGCCGCCGAATTGAGCATAAATAAATCGGCATCATCAAGGGTGGCATCTTGTTTATCAACAATGGCAATAGCACCCACCAAACGCTCTTTGCTGTGCATCGGAATAGCCCGAACAGAATATTCGCTGTGTTGAAGTTGAATACCAAGCCCTCGCGCATACTGCTTAAATACCTTAGCTACGATAGGCGATATAAACTCTTCAACATTATCGGCCTCAGACCAGCGCTCTACGTCGAAGTCGGTGGGAACCGAGATACTCCCCCCGGTTTGCGAAGCGATGTTGACCACCAACTCTTCTCGATCCGGTATCAGCATAACAATAGAAACCGCTTCCGCTTCCAAAAGCTGCGAAAGACGCTGCATCGATGAAGCGAAGATCTCTGACAGTTCAAGAGATGAATTTACGGCCAGCGCCAATTCGTTGATCCATTGCAGCCTTCTATTGCGTTGGGCCACACCGTGAGCTTGCTGCCGGCTCTCTATCTCCACCCGTTTCTGCCGGATAACGGCATCAACCCGTGACATAAATTCATCGGGCATAAATGGGCGTTGAATATAATCATCGGCCCCCATGTGCAGCCCCTGGCTGGCGTGACCGGAACTGCGATGGTGAGCCGTAACCAAAATTACAGCGATATTTTTAGTCACGTCATCCGATTTCAACGATGTTAGCAAATCAAAACCACTTAGGTGGGGCATTTGCACATCGCTTACAATCAATCCCGGCAGTTCCGCCTTGGCCAGGGCCAAAACCTCACCCGGATCCGACGTTGACAGCATGGTGTAGTTGCTTCGTTTGAAAATATGGCGCATGAGGAGTAGGTTGTCATCCGTATCA
>JAGRBY010000919.1 GCA_020433835.1 Anaerolineae bacterium
GATCTCTACAACTATCTTACCAGCCTACCCGGCAATCGCTTGATGAAATCGAGCACCATTTTTCTGCGTGATGAAAACGGCGACGCTTACGGCGCCTTTTGTATGAACTTCGACATCAGCGCCTTTGCCGGATTTCGAAGAATTCTGGGCGATTTTATCGCCACCGAGGATGAAAACGACGTTAGCGAAATGTTGTCCGATGACATCCACCAGACCGTTCAGGGCATTATCGCCGAGACCCTGTACGAGATGGGCGATGAGTCGCCGATTATGACTCGCGACGGCAAAATCGATCTTATTTCCCGGCTCGATACCAAAGGCGTCTTTCAGGTCAAAAAATCGGTGCCGATTCTGGCCGATCAGCTTGGTCTCAGCCGGGCGACCGTCTACAACTATCTACGCGAAGCCCGCGAGGAGAAACCGTAAAGGAAGTAACTTATGGCAGATTTTGACGTTATCCTAACCGAAGAAGCACCCGTGCCGACCAGCGGCTACAGCCAGGCGCTGCGCTGGGGCAATTTGGTCATGACCTCCGGCTATCTGGGCACCCATCCCGACGGCTCCGGCGTGGTCAAGGGCGGCTTCGAGGCGGAACTGCGCCAGGCCCTGGACAACATCACGGCGGTTTTATCGGAAGCCGGCTGCACCTGGGCCGATGTCATCCGCATCAACGTCTCGCTGATCGACGTCACCCGTTTTGCCGAGATGGACCGCATCTACCGCGATTACGTGTCGCCGCCCTACCCCACCCGCAACACCATCGGTGTTAAGGAACTGTGGGGTGGTGCTCAGGTTGGGGTCGATGTCTGGGCCGTCACAGAATAAGTTTGGATAGAGGAACAACTTTTGTGAGCGATCACTCTCAAGCCGAAGATATTCTTTCCCAATTGAATGACAACGAGCCGGTCGAGCTAACCCAACAGCTTATCCGCATCCCGTCCTACTTATGGCACGAGTCGGAAGTTGGGCAATGGATTGCCGACTGGCTGACGGCACGCGGCTTCGATGTCGATCTGCAAACGGTGCCTTTGCGCGATGGCCGCGTTACGCACCAGGCCATCGGCACCTTAAAGGGCGACGGCAGCGGCCCAAGCCTGATGTTATGTGGCCACACCGATACCAGCGACTGGAACGGCCATCCTTTCCGCGAGGAGGAATGGCAGCACGATCCCTTTAGCGGCGACATTGAAGACGGCATGCTGTACGGACTGGGAGCCATCAACATGAAGGCCGGTGTTGCCTCAATACTGATGGCCGCCGAAACCGTGCGCCGCTCCGGGCAACCGCTCAAAGGCGATCTCATCGTGGCCTGTGTGGTGGCCGAAACCGGCGGCGGCGTAGGCGCGATGCACCTGATCGACAGCGGATTGCGCCCCGACTACTGCATCGTAACCGAGGCCGGTAATCTGGATGTCGGCGTCATCTCCGTGGGTTATGTTCAAGGCAAGGTACGGGTTAAAGGTGAGTTCAAGCACCGCGTTCCCTACATCAACCCTATCGAAAAGATAACCCAGGTCATCAACGCCTTCGGGCCGGCGTATCAACCGCTAAAGCCGCAATCAGAGGGTGGCTGGCTGCGCTTCGAGCCGCACCCGCTCATTCCCGGCTTTCCGGCGATGGCCGTTCGCAACATCGAGCATTTTCAAGATACCACCACCCTCGCCTTCGATCTGCGCATTGTGCCGGGCATGACCGAAGCCGGCGTGCGCGAGGATATACAGGCGCTTTTAGACGGCCTGGCTGCACAAGACCCTGACTTGACCTTCGAACTTGTTATCCCCCAGAGCGAACAGCAGCCCAACATGCCCGCCCGCGAGGCCACCTCAACCGAGGCCCCGGTCGTGGCCGAACTGATCGCCGCTCACGAACAGGTGACCGGCGTAGCTCCCGACGTTGGGGCCGGCCACCGCATCGGCGCAACAGCCGACACGTGCCATTTCAAGGGCGTCGGCATCACCTGCGTCGAATATGGCCCCGGCTTCATCCCCATCTGGCCGATGGTTGATGAATGCATCGAGGTCGCCCAGATTGTAACCGCAACCCAAGTATTAGCCCTGACAGCAGCGAAGCTGGTTACGTAATGTGAGTTTGTGATAGATAAAGGAGGCTTAATGTCCGTAAGCGACATTTCAATAGACAAAATTCTCGATATTTACACCCGCGTGCTGCGCATCCGGCGCTTTGAAGAGCAGGTCGCGCTCCTCTTTTCGCAGGGGCAGTTGCCCGGCCTGGTTCACCTATACATCGGTGAGGAAGCCGTCGGGGCCGGGGTCTGTGCGGCCTTGCGCGATGACGATTACATCGTCAGTACCCACCGGGGCCACGGCCACGTCATCGCCAAGGGCGGCGACATGGATCGGATGATGGCCGAGTTGATGGCCAAATCGACCGGCTACTGCAAAGGCAAAGGCGGCTCGCAGCACATCGCCGATTTTGAGATCGGCATGCTGGGCGCGTGCGGCATTGTGGGTGGCGGTATTCCGGTCGCCGTGGGCGCGGGCTTGAGCGCCTACTACCGTGGCACCGACCAGGTGGCCGTAACCTTCTTTGGCGATGGCGCAGCGAACGAGGGCAGCTTCCACGAGTCGCTCAACTTGGCTTCGGCCATGAAACTGCCGGTTCTCTTTGTCTGCGAGAACAACCAATATGGCGAATTTACCCCGGCGGAAACCGTAATGAACATTAAAGACATCGCCGATCGGGCCAAAGGCTACGGCATTCCGGGCATTATCGCCAACGGCGTTGATCCGCTGGCGATGTACACCGTCGCGGCCG
>JAGRBY010000091.1 GCA_020433835.1 Anaerolineae bacterium
TGCCAGCGGTCATCTTCGATAGGAATGATCAGGCCGCCGCGTGGGCTGTCGGGCGGTGTAGGGCGAATGGATAACGTTTTCCAGGTGCCGTCGAAATTGGCCGGACGGCGGTAGATGCGAGACGAGTATCCGGGAAAGGAGTTGACTATGGTGTCACGCGGCGGCTCGTAGCCGAGTTGGGCCAACCAGGTGGGCGCTTGCGAGTTACGGCCGCTGGCATCGATAACTAAATCGGCCGGCAAGACCATTTCTACGTCGGTTGAACCATGTCGAGGGCGCAAGCGTACGCCGGTAGCCCGTTGTCCTGAACGGTCGACAGCCAGCCCAACCGTTTCGTGTTCCTGAATAAATTCGATGTTGGATTGGGCGGCCAATCGCCGGTAAATCATACAGTCGATCAATGGCCGGCTGCAGGTCAGAGAAATGAGCGTGGAGTGGTGCTTGACTTCGTGCCAGGTTCCGGCCAAGTAAAAAGCCATCTCGCTACCGCCGTTGATACGTGTTGCGCCATTCATACACAGTTCATCAAACAAGCCCGGAAATTTCTCTTTCAAGATCTTTTCGCCGCGAAGGGGAAGGGTATGGCTATGTCGAGCTTGGGGTGTTCCTCGTCGAAATTCAGGCGTATCGGGTAATTGGTCTCGTTCAATAATGGTTACGCGGGCAAATCTATCGCTCAAAACGCGAGCCGCCGTCAAACCGGCAATACTGCCTCCAATGACTACAGCGTGTCCAAATGGAGTAAGATTTTGGTTTGGGGTAGCAGTTTTGTTGCTCATTACGTATCCTTTCGAATTTGGCCGTTTGTTGACCTGCAGCCCGGCCACGTTTTTATTGATAGGTCTAGTCTACCAATCGAGTGCGAATAGAATGGGAATAAAGTGTGAAAAGGGGCGCTGATACATCACTGTCGTCTGGCTTTTGTAAAAGTTCTGACGGTATAAACAAAAAGCTAGCACGTCGCGGTGCTAGCTTTTTATAGTGAATAGCATGAAGGTGGTGAGAGATGGTGATAGTTATTTGTAAGTTAAGGTCAATTTACCGGAGGCATCAACATGCCAGTAACCTAACATTTTGGGGTTACTAACTCTGACTAATTCCGGGTTGAATGACTCTTGGCTTAGAACTTTGTTGTCGATTCGTTTGAGCATTGGATTGATAGAAAGACCGTGCATAAGCGCTAGCCAATTGCTGTTAATATAATGGTTTTGTTTCTGCATTGTAAAAGTCTCCCGATTTTTAGCTAAACAGCGATACTGTACACGCCACTTTTTAGTGACGCTTTTTTTTAGTGGATGACTACACTTTATCAAACCGATGCGAAAATAAGACGAAGAGAGTGCGAATATGTCGGGAATTACCTATATACCGTAAGAGCGTGTTTCTTAAATCGGTTTGTCTGCCATTTGAGAGCCAGAACCCCGGTTTTTACGCCTTAAATGGGCCTCTTTTCGTCTAAAATGGCGTAAAGTATTGCCAAAAACCGGGGTTCTCCTTTAAGAAACATGTTCTAAAGTATGGTCCTCTACAACAAGAAAGCTCCGGGTAAGTCCCGGAGCCTTTTTCTTTTGCTTCTATTCTTTTGGCGCGATACAGACTGTTAGTCGTTTCGCGAGTGTTGGTAAGCGATAACCCAGACCGGTTTTTTGACAATCTTAGTAAAAAGAACGGCTTGTTTCTCAGATTTGATAACAGTGTTTTCACGAACGTGAAATCTCTGGGCATATGTGTCTTTTTTTTCGGCTGGGGGGCTGCCCAAAGCCGCCTGGGCACCAAAAAGTGCCAACGTTACGGCTATAAAAATGGCGCTTACCGTCACCTTGAGCGGATGTGTAGAAACCAATTTTTACCTCCACATTTTCCAATAAATCCGTTAATAAAATAGACAAAACTTACTTTAACAATCGACTGCGAATTTAGTGTGAAAAGACAGGCAAAAAAGGTGAAAATTTATGCTTCCCTAGCTGCGCTGGCTGTGCTATACTTCTGTTACACCAACCGACTCTCCAAACGAACAAGACAGAGCAATTCTCTTTTTAGGGCAAGGCCCGACAAAGGTTCGACAAATCTGCCGTTTTGGCCTCTTTTTGATTCGAACTGTCAGGCCTGATTATGTTGAGAGCAGATGATGTTACGGCTAAAGTTATTAGGCCACCCTGAAATCACTATTCACGACCAGCCGGTAACCGACGCCATGTCGAGTAAAGCCCAGGCTGTGCTCTATGTTCTGGCGGTGCAGAGCCAGCCCCAGTCCCGTTCCGTGCTGGCCGGACTGCTGTGGGGCGATATGCCGGAAAGCTCGGCCCGTACCAACTTGCGCAAAGCGTTGGCCGATCTGCGCCGCGTTGTCGGTGATTATCTCGACATTAGCCGACACGACGTCACCTTTCAACCCGGCAGCGACATCTGGGTCGATGTGGCGCGTTTCACGGCCAACATCGAGGCCCCCGATTCGCCAACTATCGCCGACCTCCAAGAAGCGGTTGATCTTTATCGCGGTGATTTTCTAAGCGGCTTCTACGTGCTCAATGCTCCCGATTTTGAAAACTGGATGCTGGCCGAACAGGCTCGCTTACGAGAGTTAGTCATGCGGGCCTTACACGAACTGGCAACACACCACACCGGGTACGGTAATTTGTCCGATGGTATTCGCTACTTACGGCGATTACTTAGCCTGGAGCCGTGGCGCGAGGAAGCTCATCGCCATCTGATGCTGGTGTTGGCCCGCGATGGTCAGCGCGGTGCGGCCCTGGCCCAATACGACACCTGTCGGGCCATGTTAGCCGAAGAGTTAAGTGTCGAGCCGGGAGCCGAAACGGTGGCCCTATATGAACGTATAAAAGCTGGCCAGGTAGAAACCGAACCGCTGGCTGAACCCGCTGCCGCCCCCTCGCTGACCCCAACAAACAATCTGGTTCTCTTGCACAACCTGCCCCCCCGGCTTACGCCTTTCATTGGCCGCCGGCAAGAGCTTGATACCATCGACAATCTCCTCAATAGCCCTGATGTTCGTCTGGTGACGCTAACCGGCCCTGGTGGAATGGGCAAGACCCGCCTGGCCTTAGCTTCTGCCGAGCGTCAATTGGCAACGGTCTCCAAGAAAAAGCCAACCGCGTTGCCCTTCCCGCAGGGCGTTTACTTCGTCTCACTGGCCCAACTCGATACGGCCGAACATATTGTTCCCACCGTTGCCGACGCGCTCAACTACGCTCTGGAAACCGGCGCTCAAAAAGCCCGCTCGGCCAAACAGCAAATTCTCGACTATTTGCGCCAAAAACAGCTTCTTCTCATCTTCGATAATTTTGAACATGTGCTGGAAGGTGTCGATCTGATCCTGGATATTTTGCAGACGGCCCCGGCGGTTAAAATTGTAGCCACCTCGCGCGAACGGCTTCGACTGCATCAAGAATATGTCTATGCTATTAAGGGCC
The DNA here is from genome assembly GCA_020433835.1 of Anaerolineae bacterium. The sequence goes on from JAGRBY010000091.1 coordinate 3,432, forward strand.
TGGAATTTCCGAACAAAAAACGACCCTCTTTTAATGAAGAAAGCCTCGACTGCCCGGCCATCGAGCTGTTTTTACAGAGCGCCCGGCGGGTTCAGCCCGACTTTGAGCTAACCGGCAGCAACTGGCCCGACCTGCTTGAAATTTGCCATATGGTCGAGGGCATGCCGCTGGGCATCGAACTGGCTGCTTCCTGGGTTGATATGCTTTCCGTGGCCGACATCGCCGCCGAAATTCGCACGAATATGGATTTTCTGGAGGCCGATGTCCGCAACCTGCCGGCCCGCCAGCGCAGCTTGCGCGCCATTTTCGAAACCTCATGGCAGCGCCTTAATCGGCCCGAGCAAGAGGTTTTTGCCCAACTGTCTATTTTTCGAGGCGGCTTTACCCGCCAGGCCGCCGAGAAAATTACCGGCGCATCGCTGCGAATGTTGACCAAGTTGGCCGATAAATCGCTGCTGCAGTTCGACAAACAGCATAGCCGCTATCAAATTCACGAAATGCTGCGCCAGTACGGTGCCGAACAATTGATTACCACCATCATCGACAAAGTGATCATCTGGGATCGCTACAGTGCCTACTACTGCGCGATGCTGCACAAACTGCAACCTGACCTAAAAAGCGCCCGACAGCGATCGGCGTTGAGCCTGATCGAGGCCGATTTGGAAAACGCCCGAACAGCCTGGCGCTGGGCGGCGGCCTGCCGCTATGTCGATCAACTAGCCCAGGCCATGAACAGCATGGGCCATTTCTATGAATGGCAGGGACGTTACCCGGAAGGTATCGAAACGTTTGAAACAGCGGCGGTAGCGCTGCATGCCCATGTGGGCGATTTAGCCAAAGACGACAGCCAAATTGTTGAGGCTAAGCTGGTTTTGGCCCAAATTTTGGCCTGGCAGAGCGTGTTCAATCGCTTGCTTGGCCACACCGACACCGCCGAGTCGCTGCTGGCTCAATGTCTCGAACTTTTGGACGATCCGGTTTTGGCGGCAGAGGATACGCGCCCGGCCAGAGCTTTCGCCCTGCTTCAGTTGGGCAGCAGTACCTTTGTGGCCCATAACACCGTTTACCAACGCTATCGGCAAAGCTTGGATTTATACCGAGCGCTGGATGATCCGTGGGGCGTTGCGATGGCGTTATCATCATTGGGCCGTTTTACGCGAACCACCGGCGACTATCTCAAAACCCAACAGCTCTGGGAAGAAAGTTTAGAGCGTTGGCGAATGTTAGGTAGCGAGCGCGGCATCGCCACGGCCCTGGCCGAACTCAGTTTACTGGCGCGCTACCAGAGCCATTATCAGGAGGCCGAGCGGTTGGCCCAGGAATGTCTGCTGCTGGCCCGCGACCTGGGTAATCGCACGGCAATTGCCGATGGGTTAGGCAACCTGGCGATGTCGTATTACTTTCTCGGTAAATTTCAGCAGGCCCACGATACATTGGTTGAGTGTCTGGCGTTGTACGATGATTTGGGAGATACCAAATCTTCGATGATTGCCTGTTTTCGGTTGGGTATTGCCAATGGTGGTTTGGGTAATTTCGAACGGGCCAACCACTACGCCGAGCGCGGTTTACAGATTGCCCGCCAGGTAGGCGACTCGTTCGGTGTCGCGTTGCTGAGTTATGTTTTGGGAGCGATTGCCATCGGTCGGGGTGACTTTGTGGCCGCGCAAGCGGTACTGGCGCAGAGTATTGCTATCGGCAAGAAGACCGGGCTGCTTACCGAAGTCAGTTTTGCCTTACAAGAGTTAGCGCTGGCGGAATACGGTTTAGGCAACCTGGCCCCGGCCCGAAAATGTACTGTCGAGGCCCTCCACAAAGCGATAGAAGCCGGTGACACCATTTCGTTGGCCATCAACATTTTGCCGGTGGCGCTTCTGCTGGCCGAACAAGGCCACGTCCGGCGCACGGCCGAACTGTGGGCAATGGTCGAGCGCGAGCCGTGGATTACCAAAAGCGCTTTTTTTGAAATTGCCCGGCGCGGTATCAAAACGGCTCTTGCCGAAATGCCACCCCCAGAAGTACAAACCGCACTCATCCACGGTCATGCGCTCGATCTTCGAGAAACGGCTCATCATTTGCTTGACGAGTTGCAGGCGTTAGGTTGGGCGGCTGATAAACCCCAACAATAAAGGCGTCCCAAGTTGGTTCTGGACGCCTTCTTCATTATAGTAACGTATTAAACTGGATAGTTAAGGTTTCCTTGAAAGATTTTGATGAAGCGTGCTTTCGCTTTGGCGAGCTTTTATCGCAATCTCCTAGAAACTGGATAGATACCACTGCCCATCACGATTGATCATTTTCATTGTTTCCTCTTGTTGCCCGTCCGGCCCGAACAGGAATGGAACTTCAGCTTCGGTGCCGTCGGCGCTGATAACGGCGCTACCGCTAATTTGGCCGGTGCTGAAATGTTCTATAAATGATGCCTGCGTGGCGGTATCATCGGCAATGGAGCAGATGGTCTGCGTATCGCCGTCATTTTCACCGGTGGGATCACACAAGCCGGCTAGGCTTTCAAATTCGCCGGACGAAGCAGCATCGAACACGGCTTGTAAAACGGCTTCGGGGCTGCCGGCATCGGCACGCTCTTCTGATGCGGGTTGCGTGGTGGCGGCTTCCCCTGCCGGGGCTGCGCTAAAGTCAGGTTGGGGCAGATCGTCATGCAACGTGAACGACTCGAGAAAGGCGCGATCTTCTGCGGTAAATTCTTCATCCAATGATGAAGTCAAAACCATTACTTGATACAGGTTGTTTTCGGCCAAGATGAACCAGTTCATACCTTTCATAAAATCGCTGTTAAATTCCACCAGCCGACCGGGGTACGCTTGCAGCGGCGCGGAATGCTCATCAACCAGCGTGGCTCCCATACTTTGCAGGCCGCCATTTCGACTATCATCAAATAATGCTTCTACTTCCTCTTCGCTAAGCCCCGATACGTCAAGCGGCATAGCGACATAGGCTGTCCCGTACGCATACTCTCGCCCCGGCTCTTTGCCTTCATACATGAAAAGCGATACGTTTGATCCCGGCGCATCGGCCCCGAGACTTTGCACTATCGGTTCCGGTTCGCCGGGCATCATCACCGAAAAACCGAACTCCTCTGAGGTAAACTCTATCCAACCATCGGGAACAGCGGCTGTTTCCGTCGACGGCTCTTCAATCGTAACGACCTCTACTTCGGCTGTAGCTTCTGCTTCATCTTCCGGTACGGTTTCTATGTCTTCGGTAGTTTCCGGCTGTTCAGCCTCCGCAACCGCTTCTTCCGTAACTTCTTGCACAATAGTTTCAGCTTCAGGTTTCTCAGTTGGGGTCTCGACCTCTACATCATTGCCGCCGCAGGCCGCGAGTAAAAGTGTAAGTACGGCGATTAAGGTCACGAGTAGACTACTTTTTTGGGGGGCATTTAAGCCAAGCATAGTTTCTCCTCATCTATAAATGGGTTAAGGGTGTTACATGGATAGCGTATTTATAGCATATCTGTGCGAAAAATATGCGAACACTATTGTAAGGATAAGGGCAATATGTAGCGCGTGCAAGCACTGTTTAATGGTTTGCAATGGGCGATATGAAGGAAGACAATTTCGCGAGAGACAATTGTGGGAATGGAGAGGGAAGAAACAAGATTTGGGCCTGTTTCTTCCCTCTTTCTGTGATTGTAAACGTTTACAATCTGTCTTTGGTGTTCTAATGACTGGGCTTGATATTCTGGTTAGCGCTGAAGAAGTTGGTGGGATCGTATTTGTCTTTCAGTTCTTGCAGCCGGGCGTATTTATCGCCGAAGGCCTGGCGCATCATCTCATCGCCCTCTTCTTGGAAGCCGGGGAAGTTGAGGTAGCGGCTGCCGTCGGAAAATTCTTCCATATCGGCGATGAAGGCCCGCAGCCAGGCGATGTTGGCTTCGTCCTCTTCGGCGTGTTCCCAGTTGGCTTCCGGGCTGAGCAGGAAAGCCGCCTGGCGACCACCGAAGGCGCTGTCGGCATCGCTGCCGTGTTTGACAGCACCACCCACATACCACAGATCGACCGTGCTAAAGACCGACGGCTGCAAGCGGGCGTGTTTAACAACGCGGTCGATGACTTCATCATCCAATCGGTTCAAGTTCAGCGATTTCCAGTAGTAGCGCAGGCCATCGGGATAATCGGCGTCAAAGGCTTTTTGGGCTTCGACGTAGGGCATGATGCCGCTGAAATCGATCAATGGCTCACCGAAATCAACCAGCGGTTTCATAAGCTGCTGGCCTTCTTCAGCCTCACCGGAATACATTGCCCCGAAGAGAACAAAGGGTTTGTTATGTATCTCTGCCGGGAACAGTTCAGGTTCGGGCGGGATGATACCGGAGGCCATAATGGTGCTTATCTCATCAGGTGCCTGGCTGGAGTAGTCGCGATAGAATTGGATGGCGCGTTTCAGGTTGTCGCCGGCGGCATCGTGTAAGATGAAGGTAAAGGCCACTTCCGGGCCAACCGGATGAAGCTGATACTCAAATTCGGTGACGATGCCAAAGTTGCCGCCGCCGCCGCGCAGCCCCCACAGCAAGTCGCGGTTTTCACTTTCGCTGGCGTAGACAATGCGACCAGCGGCGGTAACGACCTGCGCCCCGATGAGATTATCGCAGCTCAAGCCGTATTTATTGCGCAGCCAGCCGAAGCCGCCGCCCAACGTCAACCCGGCGATACCCGTGGCCGAAACCACGCCCATCGGAGCGGCTAAACCGTGAGCCTGCGTAGCCGCATCGAGATCGCCGATGGTGGTTCCCCCTTGAGCGCGGGCCGTCCGCGCTTCGGCATCGACAACAACGTTGTTGAGTTGGGACAGGTCGATGACCAGACCTCCGTCAGCCGCTACGGCCAAACCGGCGACGTTGTGCCCGCCGCCGCGTACTGCCACCCGCAGATCGTTTTTGCGGGCAAAGTTAACAGCCGTAACCACATCCTCAACGCTGACGCAGCGAGCAATCAGCGCCGGATAGCGGTCGATCATACCGTTCCATACGGCGCGGACTTCATCATAATCGGCATCACCAGCGCGGATGAGTTCGCCTTGTAATTGGCTAGCAAAAGCTTGAACGGCTTGATCATCGAGATGATTATCAACAACTTGGGGTGTTTGTAAGTTTAACATTGTATACCTTTCGAGATTTTTAAAGTTTGATTAAGAGCTTGCAAATTATAAAAAGATCGGATACCTTTAATGTATAGGGAAATAGCTCCTTGTAGCTAGGGATATTCAAGTTAGAAAGTTGATAGAAGTTGTAGTTTTGGAGAATAGGCCAGGTCAACCGACCTGGTCTATTTTCTTTTTTGCTTGTTACTACTTTGCTAAGGCCAGCGAGCTATCGGCTGTCACTTCGATTTCAAAGCGAAGGTTAAGCCCCTCGCTGGCCTTGAAACCCAAAAGCATCTGATTTATCTCCTTAATACGCAGTTAGTCGAGGGTTGGGTTGGTTGATTCAGTTTTATGAAACGTTTCGACCTTACTATACCCTGTCAAGAAAGATGTGTGCTCTGCCAAAATAGGGGGATGCGGGTTGGGTTTTGCAAATAGGGTTGGGTTGGGGGCCAGCGTTGTTAAATTGTTTGAACATGACCCAAGTATTATGAGTTACGCAGTTCAAAAAGTAACAGTCACTTGGCAGTGATAAATCGACCTATTTGGGCTAAACGGACGTACATTCTCAATCAAAAAGTGACTGTCACCTGGTTCGTTCGCCCAACTGCGTAAGTCATAAGTATATCAACCAACCGTTCCTACTTCGCGAAAAAAACGTGAAATTGTGGCGAGGTTATCGTGAATTTTGATAAGCCACAGGGGGATAGATTTGAAGCGTAGCTGATGAGACGATGGATATTCATCTGTATTATGTGGGGGTAGGCTGAGGCTAAGAAAAAACTGGATATGAATAGCACTTACGCACGAGTTCGATTTTGTAGCGTAAATTGCCAATTTGCATCACGAGCCGACCAGAGTGTAAAACAATTGAGCAAATTGTCCTACACTCTGCGTAAGTCCTGAACTCTACAAACTCCATAAACTCCTCAACTCTCCAACCCTTTGATGCCCTCAAACAAATCATGCTCGATATTTCGCCCGCCGTTGACCAAACTAAAGGCGCGATAGTAATGCTCGTGGCCCCATAAACTGTGATGGTGCTCAACCGGCAGATCTTTAAGGGCCTCATAGCCCGGCAACTGCGAGCGATGGCAGGCGACCGCCGTCCAAACCTGCTGCCAATAGGCCATTGTGTCGATTGCCGTGGTAATCGACCAGGTCGGCCAGCCGTGCGGTCGACGGTCGACGCCATCGATATGCATAACCAGATCGCCAAACGCTTCTTCATATACAGCCAGCAGCGGTCGAGTCGACACACGGTAATACAGTTTCGAGACCTGGTGTGCCGGCCGCTGTTCGATGTCCGGATAAGCCGGGTTGGCCGCTGCCATACACGCCGCCGAGGCAAACTGCGAAATGGCGATGTGATCCGGGTGGCCGTATGCTCCGGTCGGATCGAACGTAACCACCACTTGCGGTCGGATATGTCGAATACACGCGGCGATTTTGTCGATGACTTCCGTCGGCTCTGCTTGATCCAGTTCACCATCCATATAATCGAAAAGCGTGACATCGTGCAGGCCCAACACATGAGCCGCCGCACGTAATTCTGCCTCGCGAATGCGCCCCAACGCGGTCGGGCCGGGATAATCGGCTGCATCGCCAAACCAGCCATGTTGGCCACGGGTAGCGGTTATTAAATAGGTTTCTACGCCTTCAGCCGCATATTTGGCTAATGTTCCGCCCACACCCAGCGATTCATCATCGGGATGGGCCATAATGATTAACAGTTTCAAAGACTCTTCCATAATAATACCTCACACAAACCATTCCTTAGAACAAAGGTAGCACCCCATTAAACCGTGGAGCGTGGTAAAGAAACCAGGTTTTTGCCTAAATTGTAAGCATGTTGCCCAATTGAGTACCAAAAATAAGCCTGTGTCGGTCTCATGCTCAAGAAAAACCTGGGTTCGTTCTAATGCTACCACGATTGTGTGCAGAGCTACCAGAACAAAAACTGTCCACACCTATTGTACTATAGCATTTCGCATTAGAGCCATACTCTGCCAAAAGTTAGGTTTAGGGGTTTACTTTTAATCTTTCTTAAATAAGCCTTAATGGTTATTTTATTTCACCATTACACTCCCTTAACATCGCTGGCCTACAATTCTCCTCGCTTTGTTTATCTAAACCGCTTCACACTATTTTTAAACCATAAACTTTGAGGAGGAAATTTCATGTCTAAACTGCTAAGTTTTTATCGTGTACTGGCAGCAGTTATGGTTATGGCGATTCTCTTTTCCGCCATACCGGCCAGCCTGGTGACCGCCCAGGAAGAAGCACCCCCCGTATTAATTCTGCCCATCGACCGGGCCACATTTTTACCCGGCGCTTTGTTCGACTTCCGGGTAGAAGTTCATGCCGATGAAATGCCGGCTGACTTTTCCGTCACCATTGATGATCAAGATGCCACCGAATTCTTTGGGGCGGAAGCCACCCAGGAAAGCTGGGAATATGGCCCTGAAGAAGGCCCCTTAACCCCTTCGCAATCGTTGGTTTGGCGCGGCCTCTCGTTTAGCGAGCCGGGCGACCACACCGTGGCCGTTACCGCCGGGGGCGAAACCACCCAAGTAACCTGGTCGGTTCTTGAAACGCAAAATGCCGGTGCCAAAAACGTCATTCTGTTCATCGCCGATGGTATGTCGATTGCGGAAATCACCGCTGCCCGCATGATCTCGCGCGGTAACAGCGAAGGCAAATACAACGGCGAATTCGCCATGGATCAAATGGAAGAGATTGGCCTGGTTCACACCTCCGGTATGGACTCGATGATCACCGACAGCGCCAACAGCGCCAGCGCCTACAACACCGGCCACAAGAGCGCGGTTAACGCCCTGGGTGTCTACCCCGATACCTCGGCCGAAACCACCGACGACCCGATGCAAGAAACCTTTGCCGAAATGGTTAAACGCACCCGCGATATGGCCGTTGGTATTGTAACCACCGCTAACTGGACCGATGCTACCCCGGCTGCCGTTTTCGCTCACACCCGCCGCCGCTCCGATCAAAACCTTATCGCCGCTGCGCCCTTAGATACCGAACTGATGCCCGAAGTTATTCTGGGCGGTGGCTCTCGCCATATGCTGGCCCAGGATACTCCCGGCTCGCGCCGTGATGATGATCGCGACCTCTTTACCGAATACGAAGATGCCGGTTACACTGTGGTTACCGCCGCCGCCGATATGGAAGCCGCTATGGAAACCACGCCGCCGGAACGATTATTGGGTCTGTTCCACAGCAACAACATGGATGTTTGGCTGGACCGCAACGTCTATACCGACAACGTGGCCGAAGACACCGATCAACCGGGCCTGGTTGAAATGACAACCACCGCTCTGGACGTTCTCGGCCAATATGAAAATGGTTTCTACCTGATGGTCGAAGGGGCCAGCGTCGATAAGCAAATGCACCCGCTGGATTACGACCGCGCTATGGCCGAACTCATCGAGTTTGATGAAGCCATTGCCGCCGCTCAAGCATGGGTTCAAGCCAACGCGCCCGATACGCTTATTGTCGTTACGGCTGACCACGGCCATGGTTTTGAAGTTTACGGTGGCGTTGATGTTGCAGCTTTCAATGCCGCTACAACCGATGACGAAAAACGCGAAGCGATTGGTACATACGCTGACGCCGGCTTCCCGACCTATGTCGATGCCGACGGCGATCACTTCCCCGATAACTGGGCAGTAGACCGCACCATGGCGATGTTCGTCAATAACTTCCCCGACTATACCGAAGACTTCCAGGTTAGCCCGGTACCCCGCGTACCCGCTATCCCCTCCGACCCCGAAGACGACTCCAGCCGCGTTGTTGATAACCCGGATGACGACCCCAACGGTATTACGCTGCAAGGTAACCTGCCTGTAGACGGCGCGACCACCGGCGTCCACACCATGCAAGACGTGCCGATCTTCGCTTCCGGCCCCGGTGCCGAATTCTTTGGCCACGTTATGGACAACACCGAGGTCTTCTTCGGTATGGCCTACGCCATCGGCCTCGACCCGTCGGCTGCTGATGGTCTGGCTTCGGCTGTCATCGAATAACATTTGAACTTTAGCCAGTAACACCTATAGGGGGAGCTACACCAAGGCCACTGGCTGTGTAGCTCCCTTTTTGTTCAACCTCAGTAGGCTAAGGCGAAGGTAACTACCCTGGCATGTCATTTCGTAGCCGAAGGCGGAGAAATCCCCACAGCGTCCAATTGCAACCAATTTTCTGGAGGGTTTCTCCGCAAAAAACGCCTCGAAATGACATACCTGAGCGGTTTCGTTTCTTTCTTGTAAGCGGTTTTTCTTCGCCTTAGCCTTAGCCTAGTACTTACGACTAAATAGCTCTTTAGGAAGAGACCTATGCGTTACCAAATCTATCTAACAACAACCTTATTGATGATGTTTAGCCTGGCGATTTCGGCATGCAGCGGCGCTTCCGCCAGCGAAGTAAGCCGCGTAACGCCGCTGCCGACCGCCGTTGATGCCACCGCAACACCGGCGGTTGAGCCGACGCAAACGCCGACCGCATCGCCCACCCTAACCCCGCTGGTCTTAAGCACAGCGGAGGCGACCGCCACCCCGGCTCCGCTCTCAAACGATCTGCCGGAAGGTTCGGCGGCCGCCATTGCTGCCGCCACCGATGTGGCCTTGAAACCCACGGTTGAAAATCGCCTGGAGTTTGATGAATCGCCCGTCCCCATCAAATTTGCCGAATTCTATGAAAAATATGATATCCGCAAAGGCTTAATTCTCACCGACAAACTTGTTTCGCTCGACGGGCAAGAGGTGGCTATGGAAGGTTACATGGCTCCCCCACTCAAATCGCAGTTGGACTTCTTTGTCTTGACCAAAGTGCGCCTGGCCTTTTGCCCGTTCTGTAGCTCCGCCGCCGACTGGCCCGATGATATCGCCCTGGTTTATCTGATAGGCGATACCGTGCCGGTTACCATTGAGCCGGTGCGGGTAACGGGCCGCATGGAAGTGGGCATCTCGCACGATGAAGAAACCGGCATGGTCAGTCTGGTTCGCATCTATGCCGACAGCGTGGAGATCCTCCAATGAGCCTGCGCGTGGAAAATGTAAGCCACACCTACAAAAGCCGGGGTCTCGAAGAGCGCCCGGTTTTGCAACCCATTGCCGAATGGCAGGTGGAGGCCGGCGAGCAGGTTCTGCTGCGCGGCGTGAGCGGCAGCGGCAAAACCACACTGCTCAACATCTTGGCCGGCCTGCTAACGCCTACCCATGGCGAGGTCTGGCTCAACCGGCAGCCTCTCTACACATTAAAGGAAGCCGCCCGCGATAGCTTTCGCAGCCGCAATGTCGGTTACGTATTGCAAGCCCACCACCTGCTGCCCCAACTCAGCGCCTTGGAAAACATCACCATGCCGATGATCTTCGCCGCGAACGATCTTTCTAACCGCCACCAAAAGCAGGCGATGACCCTGCTGGAGGCGTTGGGGTTGGCCGAGTTTGCCAAACATCGCCCGCCCCAATTGAGCATGGGCCAGCGTCTGCGAGTGGCTATCGCCCGTGCGCTGGCCAATAAACCGGCCCTCTTGCTGGCCGACGAGCCGACCGCCGCCCTCGATGCCGAGACCGGCGTGACGACGATGGCGCTGCTACAAAAAACCTGCCGCCAGCACAACGCCGCGCTAATTGTCGCCAGCCACGACCCCAATTTAGCCCCCCAATTCGATCGCGTTATCGATCTAAAATTTGGTCAACTGCACGAGGTGAGCGCGTGAGCAATAATCAAACCGTTTCCCCTGTTCCGATGGATGCACCGGCAGCCATTCCAAACAAATCTACGGCCACACCCGACCGTGTCTTGTATGATTTCATCTTAGCCTGGCGTAATCTCAAGGATCAGCCGGTGCAGAGCGGCATCACGCTGTTGGTAGTAGCCCTGGCTATCGCTCTGTTTGTTACCGTGGTTGCCTTAAACAACGGCGTTCGCACCGGCATCATCGCTGCCAGCGATCCCTTTGGTATGTTGGTGGTGGGGCCAAAAGGTAGCTCTCAAGAACTGGTGATGAGCACCATCTTGCTGCAAGGGCTGCCCATCGGCAACATGCCCTACCACATCTACGAGGATTTGCAGCAGGATGATCGCGTTAGTCTGGCCGTCCCCCTGGCCTTGGGCGATAACGTCGGCGGAGCGCGTATCATCGGCACGTCGCCTGATTTCTTTCAACTGCGTCCGGCCCTCAACAAACCGCCCACGTTTCAACTGGCCGCCGGTCGTGAATTTAATGGGCCGTTTGAAGCCGTATTAGGCAGCAAAGCCGCCGTCGGGTTGGGTCTCAACCTGGGCGATCAGTTTGTACCGGCTCACGGCGTTGAGACCGGCCTGGAGTCAGACACACACCACGTCCCACACACTATCGTTGGCATATTGCAACCAACGCACAGCCCTTTCGACAGTGCTGTATTGACTTCAATTGAAAGTGTTTGGGCTGTCCACGATGAACATGCCGAAGCCGACGAGCACGCCGAAGTGGATGAACAGGCCGAGGCCGATGAGCACGCCGAGGATGAGACAGCGGATCACCGCGAAATCACCGCCGTTTTGGTCAGGCCGACCGGCTTTATCGAAACCAACCAACTGTGGCGCGAATTTCGGCTCGGCTCCGAAGCGCAAGCTGCCTTTCCGGGCCAGGAGTTAGGCCGGTTGTTTGATCTGCTCAATCAAGGTCAACAAGTGCTCACCGTGGTCGGCTACCTGGCTGCGGCGATGGCGACCTTAACCGTACTGCTGGCTATCTACAGCGCCACCGACCGCCGCCGCCAAATGATCGCCGTGATGCGCAGTTTAGGAGCCAACCGCACCAGCATCTTTCGCATGGTGATGTTCGAAGCACTGCTCATCGCCGCGTTGGGGGCTTTTGTGGGGCGGCTGCTCGGTTACGGTGCCGCTTATGGCCTGGCCGCCAACCTAACCCAACAATCATCCATTCCCATCCCCATCACCTACGAAATGGCGCTCGAGCCGTGGTTGTGGGCCATCGCGCTGGCCGTCGGTTTTGTGGCCGGGCTTATCCCCGCCTTGATGGCCTATCGTGTCAACATCGTTGAAAACCTGTAAACTGCCAATAATGTATACGTGGAGCATCAAAACCTTGTAAATCAACCAATTAATCAGGGAGTCCAATAGTCTCATATGAGATGACACCGACAATGAAAATCACCGTAGGACAAACTTAAGTTTGTCCTACGGTGATTTCGGCGCGTCACCCGATTAATTCCTAAAACCACACAGCTCTGATGCTCCACCATTTTCTATCCGGAGTCCGACAGGCTATAATTAGACGACATCGACCCTAAACCTATCTGACTACGGTATGTTTAGGGCAATCCGGTGTATGTAAATTTTTGGTGTTCGAGAAAATGGGGGTAATTTTCGATGCGTGTTGCCGCAATTTATGATATTCACGGAAACCTGCCCGCACTAGAGGCCGTCCTCGAAGATATTTATAATGAAGCGGTCGACTGCATTGTCGTTGGTGGCGATGTCGTTGCCGGGCCGCTGCCGTCTGAAACGCTGGCCTTGCTGCAAAGCGTCACTAGCCCCACTTACTTTATCCACGGCAATGCCGAGGCAGAACTGCTGCGCTATCTGGCCGGTGAGGCACCGGGCGGGTTATCGGAGCGAGCCGACGACGAGGCTCGCTGGGTGGCTCAAGTTCTGTCGCCGGAAGAGAAGCAGTTCGTCGCAAGCTGGTCGGCCACCGTTACGCTTGACATCGACGGCTGGGGCGACGTTCTTTTTTGTCACGCCACACCAAACAGTAACATTACCGTTTTTACCGCAATGACGCCCGAAGAAAAGCTGCTGCCCCTCTTTAGCGAGCTAACGGCCTCTTTGGTTGTGTGCGGGCATACCCATATGCCGTTTGATCGCACCATCGGCGGCGTTCGCGTGATCAATGCCGGTAGCGTGGGCATGCCCTTTGGCCGAACCGGAGCCGACTGGCTCTTCATCGACACCGATCTCGACTTCAGGCATCTCGATTACAACGCGACCGCAGCGGCGGAACGCATTCGGCAATCCGCCTACCCCCAAGCCGAAGATTTTGCAGCCCACAATGTTTTACAGGCCCCGTCTAAGGAAGATGCGATGAAGATGCTGGCTTGGGTGGAAAGCAAACAGGCAAAGTAACTATTCAGCCCATATAGGTCAATAGCAGTAGGCTAAGGCGAAGGCTGAGGCTAAGCAGGACACATTCAAGTTAAGCCGTCGCCACTTCAAGAAATCGACCGGTTTTCTTTGTTTTTTCGTAACTGCTCAGGCATGTCCT
>JAGRBY010000920.1 GCA_020433835.1 Anaerolineae bacterium
TATTATTATGACCAATTATAAAGGAAATGATGAATCAACAACAAACGAACAGAACGAACTTTTAAAAGCGGCTTTAGAATATGCGGAACATGGGATTTATGTCTTCCCTCTAAGGCCAAAAAGAAAGGAGCCACTCACCGCAAACGGTTTTAAAGACGCGTCTAAGGACGTTGAACAGATCAAAGAATGGTGGAAGCAGTATCCAGAAGCAAACATTGGAATACCGACTGGAAAGATAAACGGCATCTTTGTGCTCGACATTGACGGAGATTGTCCAGAGAACTTCCCTAAGTTACCCGCAACGGTGACAGTCAAAACCAACAAAGGTCTTCACTACTACTTCAAATATCCCAAAGAACAAGAAATTAAGAGCAGAACCAAGCTGCAAGGGCTTGATATAGATGTTCGTGGAGAGGGCGGTTACGCTGTTGCTCCCCCATCAATACATCCAGAGGGAGGGCGCTATGAATTTATCGTTTAGTGAAGCTCCCCTTGAACTTATTAAATTTGTTTGCCCAAACCCCATTCAGTTGAATGTTGAAAGGTCAGGACAACAGTTTTCGGATTACTCGTCTGACGACATACAAGAAATGCTCTCATACCTTGATCCGGATATGCCTTACGAGCAATGGGTTCATGTTGGAATGGCCTTACATGAAGGCGGATTTGACTTTGAACTGTGGGATGAATGGAGTAACCAAGGCAGTAAATACGCAGTGGGTGAATGTGCTTCTAAATGGCGTAGTTTTAGCGACGGTGGCGGCATTACAATTGGAACACTCCTTCACATGGCTAAAAATGCCGGATACCAGAAGCCTGTAATAAGGACGCTTAATAAGGACTTTGAAATTCCTGTCTATCACTGGTCAGAGTTACAAGCTATGCCCAAAAGACAGTACCTCGTAAAAGGATTATTGGAACAGGGAGCCATGAGCGTTGTTTATGGAGCAAGCAACAGCGGTAAAACCTTCTTAGCTCTTGATATCGCCTGTCATATCGCTTTGGGACGGGATTGGTGCACTAACAATACTCGCAAGGGAACGGTTGTATACATCGCTGCTGAAGGTGGACTAGGTATTTCAGAACGTCTTGAAGCTTTTCGCAAACATCATCAACTGGAGAGTTTTGGAGACGTTTATGTCATTCCGACCAATGTTTGTCTGTGTAAAAATGAATCGGCTCATGAAGCCCTTCTCCAGCGACTTTCGGAACTGGATGACGTTAAGCTGATTGTCGTGGACACCTTAGCCAGAGCAATGGGGAGTGGGGATGAGAATAGCTCCAGTGATATGGGGTCTTTCATAAAGAACTGCGATATCATCCGTCACAAAACCAAAGCCCATCTAATGATTGTGCATCATAGTGGGAAAGACGAGAATCGTGGAGCACGAGGCCATAGCTCATTGAAGGCAGCCATTGACACGGAAATACGAGTTGTTCAACAGGAAGGCATCATCACTGCCGAAGTTAAAAAGCAACGTGAGGGACAAACAGGGCAGAAATACAGCTTTGATTTAAAACCCTACGAAGTAGACACGGATGAAGATGGAGATATGGTCTGCTCTTGTGCTCTAGAACAAACTGCCAACCTTTTCCAGCCTAGAAGTTTAAGCGGCCAAGCGCATGAAGCACTGACGTTATTAAAAACTCTAATTTCTGAGCGTGGTTTTGATTACGTTCCAGAGCAGGGTATGAAAACGCAGAAATGTGTCCGCATTGAAGCTTTTAGAGAGCACTTTAAAAGATCAGGTGTGTCGGGAACGGACAATCCGGACAGCCTTAACAGAACCTTTAATCGCCAAAAGAGTACCCTTAGAGAAAAAGGGCATATTGGTGAATGGGATGGTTACGTCTGGCTTTCAGGCGATGAAAACTTACCCAGTAGGATATTTGACGAGTAGGACGGACACGGACATTTACTAAAGGGTTGTCTTGTCTGTCCTGAGAATAGAGAAATTAGGAATAAAAAAATGTTAAATTTTAAAACTTTGATCGAAGAAATAAACGAGTTGGAAAAGCAGGTGTATTTGGAGGGAGACCAGATCATCATTGATGTGTGCTACAAATACCCTATTGCTGTTTCTGAATGCGATACGCCTGAAAAGCTTCTTGCTTGGGTATATCATCTTTGCGAAAAAAACTGGATGACCACACCCGTTATAAGGCGTTTTATAGCACTTGCTTCCAGTCACCACAGATTGGATTTGAGATAAAGGATTATTGGGCAGTGATTACGGCTGCCCTTTTTTTCTTGGCTTTTGATTTTCAAAATCCCAAACCATGTTATAATTCTCCAGTATTTCGTCGAGTATATCTCCACCAATGGTAAGCTCTCCATTTTCTCTCATGCTCGAAATGAGGCGCATATAACCATCATGGTATAAGCCTACAGTGAATTGATAATAGATCGTATCAACAATAAAAAAGGCGGCTGGGTCACCTCCGCTATGGGGAGCCATACCTGTTGCAATTATGTACCGCCCATGATTTCGAGAGTATATCCCACTAGCTGTAGAAATATTATGTCGAAATGTCTTAAATTCTTCAGGACTCATAAGAGTTAAGAAAATTTCTCGCGCATCTTTATCACTCAAAAGGTCTTGGGGGTGTTGCCCTATATATTTTTGAAATATGTCACTGTGCTGAGAGCTAAACCAAAGTTCTTTAGCCTGTTGATCATAAGATAAGCGCATATCTATTAAGTCACCGTATTCATTGGTCAGATAAGCTGAACCTCCTGATAACATAAAAGTATTTTTATTTTTGGT
>JAGRBY010000921.1 GCA_020433835.1 Anaerolineae bacterium
AATCCTGCCCCGATCAGCAAATCGACAGGCTTGTTCTCCATGTATTCCGGCATCAAATACAGGGCCCTTCCGGTCAGACCCAGCGCATTCAACACCATCGCT
Organism: Anaerolineae bacterium; assembly: GCA_020433835.1. The sequence goes on from JAGRBY010000921.1 coordinate 103, forward strand.
TGGGTCGCTTGCCCGCAGCTGACCTTACGCTCCATTGGTGACGGCAGCGACCCGTCTATCAGTTTGATCAGATTGATCCGCTGGCAAATACCCGCCACGATCCCCAGATGGTCCAACCTTTGTGTCTCATATTCGTATGCTTGTGTTGTCATGGAGCCAAGCATACTTCCCGATTAATTCCACGGCAAAAATAATCCTGCAAATGTCAAAATCTGGTGCGGAATGCGGGGCAGAAGATTTCTTTGCCAACGTTTGTTCCCTGTATTGAGGCTTATGGCAATAGAATCCAAAAGATGTGCTGCACCTAAACCAAAAGCATCCTTATCATTATGCAAGTACTGAATGAGTGGATCACCTTGTTGATTTTCCGGGAACTCTGGCAGCCTCGAGAGTTCTGCAAAAATTGTCTGTAACCGTAAGCGAAGGTCTGGATCGAATTGAGAATCGTTAAACCACTGGAGTAATGTGTATTCTTTGATTAGCTCAATTTCATGTGGATGAGAATAGGTGCGTAGACCAGAAATGTTGTTTTGGGAAGCTCTGTAAAGTAAATATGAAAAGGACTCAAGCCAGCGGTGGGCATCATATTTTGTCCAGGAACCGTGGCGGTAAACTGGGGAAACAGCCAGTTCGTTGAAAACAGCAAAAATATCAGACATCTGTAGCTACTCCCCCCCGTACAGCAGTCTGTCCAGGTTTGTTTTCCATTCATCAAAGAAATTCTTGGGCCAGTAATCCAGGCGACCTTCTTTGTCTATCTCCGGTGTTTCTACATCCACGTCCTGCCCATTCCTCGTTCGTTGGAAGAAATGAAAAGCAACTCGTTTGGGATCAACTAAATTCTGACGAACGGCCACTCGAATCCCATTCATAATATGGTCGCTGTGTGTCTCTACAATGACTTGCACCCCAGCCGATGCCACTCGTGCGATCAGCTCGCCCATCATCGATTGACCGCGAGGATGCAAATGCGCTTCTGGATTTTCCAGAAGCACCAAATAGCCAGGCTGGGCCGAGAGTAAAGCCACCAACACCGGCAGGGTATAAGTAATCCCAAACCCCACGTTGGTTGAACGGAAAGATTTTGTCCCGGGGAAACCAATGCGCACACTCATCACATCCATATCTGTGTGGGGCTTGATTTCAATTTGGGTATCCGGGCTAATTTCGCCCATCCAAGCCGTTACTTGGTTAAATAACCCATCCGCATTGGTTTTGGGATGGCGTACACGACGATCTACCGGATCAGAGCGCCAGACATCCAGAAAATGCGCCGTAAACTCACCGGCTCGCCCTAACTGCCGGTGTTGGCGCACACGATGATCTGACATGCCAAATGCTGTGCGTGGCCCTACCCGCTCTGCCTGCAAGTAATGGAAATTATCTTGAAACAAACTCGTTTCATAAAAAGTGTGGCTGTTTGTGGCGGCAGGATTTTTAGCCGTTAGCACATCCGCCGAAAACGCATCGTAATCATATGACCATTGGTATTGGCCGATATTTTCTTCATGCAGCGTAAATCCTAATTCCAATACATCGGGCCGGTAATCAACGCGATCAAAGAAAATATCCTGTCCTGTGCCTAATTCCACTAACTCGCCATTCAAAATGAGATTAAGCTGACCTTTATTCGTTACAACCTCACTGCGTTGTAGATAGGATTGCCGTAAGAGCAGCAGCGACTGCAAAACCGAGGATTTGCCCATGCCGTTCATGCCGGAGAGAAGCGTTAGAGGTCGTAATTCTAAATCCAGCTCCCGAAACGCTTTGAAGTTCTTCAGTTCCAATCGCTTATACATCGGCCAAAGTCTCCTCGATAATTTCCCGAATTTTCTCGAAACGATATTTCACCCGGCGCGGGTCGCCCGTGCTATAGGAGATGGCAATCACAAATTCGGTATCGTCCATCAATTCCTGGAATTTATTTTCCAGCGTATCGCTACGGCCGATTAAAACCTCAATCTCATCATCACTACAGCGATCTAGATTCACCGCCCAAACCTCAAACAACGCCTTGCTCACCGGCGAACGTCGCCCGGAATCATTCGGCTTGCGGAAAGCACGATTATCGAAAATTTCCCGTGCGGCAATCATTGCCCGGTTGAAGCGTTGGCGAATCTCATCCAAACGCGCCGCATCTCGCTGTCCCATCAGGTTGAGTTGTCGCATTTGCTCATTCAAGAACGCATCCAGCTCATCACGGCTAGTGTAATCACTATAGTCGCGCATTTCATAGGGCGGCTGCCGCAGCGCTTCGTCCTTGTGCATGAAGGACAGGTAGCGTAGCACACATTCCCGGTCGGCCATGCGTAGATGGCTGACGCCGCGTGACGTTGCCTCCTGGAACGCTTCTGACTTGGCTAATTCTTCCAGCAGCTTTGTGGACGCGCCCAAATTGAGCGCGTGGCGAATTTCTTGCCCGGAAAGCGGCACGCCGCCGGTGTTAATGCGTTTGAAGATGTTGAACTTGACGTTGTGGGGCGTGCCCTTTTTCACTAGATAAACGACGACCTGGGTCTCTTCCAGACGGCGCTGCAACAGGCGGGGCAGTTCATCGAAGGTTTTGCCCTCGTACTCTTTCCAGAATTCCAGACGTTTCAGACGCAGGCTTTTGTCAATTATGAAGCGGCGCATGGCGGTCAGCCGCTGTAAGCCGTCAATGACT
>JAGRBY010000922.1 GCA_020433835.1 Anaerolineae bacterium
TCACCCCATCGGCATCAAAATCCTGCCAGATGTAGCCGTAGAGCATGGGGTTGACGGTGTAGCCGAAGCTGACATCGGTAATGTGTTCAGCATTGTTAATGGGGTTAAAAATATTAACACTAGAGTTGTTTTGTAAATTCGTAGTGTTAACATCGGACTCGCCCCAGGTATTATCGAGCGGGGTGTTATGGCCAGTTCCATCCGCGGCAAAGCTGGCTTCAGCAGTTTGGGTACCAGAACCGCCGGGTAAGGAGGTGTTATCAACGGCTACATAATAATAGGCGTCTAATAGTCCCTCAAATAAATATTCGCCGTTTAGATCAGTCGTTTGGGTGTCGATTGCCAGCCAACCCACATTGGTCCCTTGGGCAGAACACGTTTTATTCTTCGTGACATTGGCTTCTGAAATGAGTAGATCATTGGCGAAGTCATAACAAACGTATAACGTAACGGTTACACCTGGAATTCTAAAGTCGGAGCTGTCATATCCCGTTGTTGATTGCCAACCATTGTTATTGGCATCACTCCACACCACCCCGGAGATCGAGCCGGTGGGGTCGATGGTGGTCACGGCGTCGTCTGCGCCCCCATTGGCTCGTTCGCCGCTGGCAAAGTAGGCGTTGCTGACGACGGCGGTGTTGGTGAGGGTTTGGCCGATGGCACCGGGATCAAGCCCTTTAAACGTCAGGGTGATTTCTTTGGTTTCACCGGCTCCAATCGGGCCGATGTTCGTCCATTCAATGAGGCCGGTGTTGCCGTAGGGGGATGTGCCGCCGGTAGTGACGGTCGTCTGGGGCGGATCGGCGGAGACAAACTCCAGCAAATCGGCGTTGAAATTGTCGCTGAGAGGAACAGGGTTGAGGGTGTCAGCGGGGTCGGGTATACAGGGTTGATCGATGGTCACCCGAAAACCCATAGCATCTATATTTAAAATAGCCCCATCCGCTGACGCCCCTTTTTGAATGTACAACCCTGAATTAAGGGTTGCAAACAAAGAAGTATCCCAGGCGCCGTATAAACTGGTGACATTGAAGGTGATAACTCCTTGATTAGCCGAACCAGCATAGGTATTTAACACCGCATTGGAGAAGTGGTTTGAAACCAATTCCGTTGCCCCCGTATAGACCCGACCATAAACTTCATCGTCGGAGGCGGTACCATTTGTTTCAAATAATGTCCCGCCTTTATAGAATGAATAGAGCGCCTCGACTTTTACGATGGGGCCGTTAAGATCCGAAACATCATAGGTATCGGCCCGTAATAGGTCGCCATTGCCACCAAAATCACCAACCGCATAATTACCGTTTGGCCCCAGGCTACTAAAAATGTTATCGGCATTTGTGATGGCGCCATTTGATTCATCAACCCAATCCGCACCGGACTCCGCCAAATTATTGGCCCAAATATTGTAAACACATTGATTGCCAACCGGCTCACCAGACGCGCTTCGCAGATTATTGACTTGAATTTTGTATTGAACTTCTCGCCCCTGGTAAGCAGGTGAGCCGCTGATCAACGTTTTATTAACCGACAAAGCGGGGCCGAAACCAAAGTCGGCGTCCAAGTAATCAACAGCGTCCGTGGTAGCGTTGCCGGAATCTAAATCAACAACAACAACTTTATCGGTGGTGATTTTGTAGCCAAAAGGCAAGTCGGGATCATCGGTGCTGACGACGACCAGATAGTTGCCGTCGGCCAGGTTATCAAACAGGTAATTGCCGCCGCCACTGGTGACGGTACTGGTCAGCAGCAGATCGGTGCTGGTATCGAGTTGGCCGTTGCCGTCGGCATCGTAATAGAGGGTAACGGTGATCGCGTCGATGCCCGCTTCGCCCCCATCCTGCACCCCATCAGAGTCCTCATCGCGCCAAACAAAATCGCCGATGCTGTTAGGTCCACTAATAATCGTGGTCACGCAGGATTCAGCCACCGAGGGGCCATTGCCGTATTGCAGATTGGTGCAGTTTTCAAGAACCGGCAGGCTGTAATCCAGTGGAATGAAAACCTGGAAGGTAGCGTTACCGCTCTCTGTAGGCGGCAGCGAATCCGAAAGCCACCACTGAATGGTGGTTACTGAAAGTGCGGGCGTTGGTTCGATAGTCGTCCAACTATCGCCGTTATCGGTGGAATAATAGACCGTAGCGGTGAGACCGGGAGAACTAAAGGAAGAGGTGGCCGACCCTGATTGATATTCCATCCCTGACGGAATAGTATCACTGATAACCAACGGGTTGTTGATAACTATATCACCTGAAGTGAGGACTAGGCCGGCGGAGTCGGTGGTACTGGTGTTTTGAAATAAAATATCGTAAGTAATGAAGGTTCCGGGGCCGGTTAGGTCGGGTAAGCTGTTTTTATTAACGGTTACCTCAACAGGGGTGCTGGAGAAGGGTTCATTGCCGCCCGCGCCATAATCGCCATTGAACTTCTCATTATCATACCCGGAGGCAGCTTCCTGATAGGGTGTGGGGGTGACGGCGCAGTTATCGCCCAGAGCGAGGAAGGTGTAATGCACCTCGCCGATGACATTGGTGTTGTCGGTAGGGACCTGTGGATAGGTAAAGTAGAGCTGATCTTCAAAGGTGAAGGATGTATCCGTACCGCCGGCAATGGTAATGACGCCGCTGGTGCGGATCAGACGGAAACAACCCGTATCAAACAAGCTGGCATCGCCGATAGGCTGCATCCAGAAGTTGTAGTCCGGTTGATAATCGCCATCGTTGTCAAAACCGAAACGAACATTACCGATACGATACAAGATCCCA
>JAGRBY010000923.1 GCA_020433835.1 Anaerolineae bacterium
TGCTCTTCCGATCTATGCTTACAATTTAGGCAAAAACCTGGGTTCTTTACCTGTCTCCACAGTTTAATGTTGCGCTACCATAAACCGCATTATGTGCTTAAATACAAACTTTATTCTATCATTAGATACAAATGAATAAAGTATGTTAACATTGTACAACTGAGTGCTCTAAGAATCAATGGTCATCCACCAAAAGTACCGTCACTGGCCTTTATACAAAACACCTATAACCAATGCTTACTATTCTCATTTTGATGACCTTGATATAGTTACTCCACCATGTTACAATTATTTATATAAACCGTACATAAGGAATGCAGAATAGATGCCTGTTGTAGAACAATTTATTCTTATTAATGCTCCTCTAGCCAAGGTCATGCACGCATTAAATGATGTGACCAGTTTTTCTTATTGGGCTAGTGTAGAAGGGACAATTGGTAACATTCGTGGTCATAATGTTGGAATGACGTACGAGTGGCACTACTCTGTTGGTGATTTTAGTTTTAAGGGAAAGAGTATTGTTCTTGAACAAACGCCTAACTTGCTTATTACAAAGACAGAAGGCGATATTGATAGCTTGTGGACGGTTAAGCTCAATTCAATCAATGCTCATCGTACGGCACTACATGTGATTGTAGAATATACCCCTCCAACGGGTTTTATTGAAGCTTTAGCCGATTTGGTACTTCAGCAGCTAAGCAATCCGCAAGTAGCCCAGGACAACATAAATCGTTTTAAGACGTTTGTTGAACAAATTGAGGAACATGTTATTGTTAGTCACAAATAAGAACCCAACTCGAAAAATAGTTGAAGATATTCATCACTCGCTTAAAGGCCCTTTGCCTGGTTTAACCGGACAATTAAGAATGGCCCCCGAACCCGCCAACGAAACCGTTAATCGCTGGGACATTCCGGATAATTGCCGAGAGGCCAGCGTCTTATTGTTAATTTACCCCATTTGTAATCAAGAGGAACAGCCAGAACTTCACTTTGCACTAACCCGTCGACCGGAATACCCAGGGGTTCACAGCGGGCAAATATCCTTGCCGGGCGGAAGGCGTGAAAAAGGAGAGACACCTGAAGAGACAGCCCTGCGCGAAACGTATGAAGAAATTGGTGTTTCGCCGGACACATTAGAAATTATCGGAGAGTTATCTTCGTTATATATCCCTCCCAGTAACTTTTGTATTTTTCCTTTTGTGGCTTTTTGCCCCCAGCGGCCAACCTTTGTCCTGGATGCGATAGAGGTAGCCGAACTTATTGAAACTCCCCTAAGTTTATTGTTTAATCCGGCTATTCAGAAATCAGAAATCTGGCATTTTGAAAATTATGGCGAACGTAACATCCCCTTTTTTGAAATTTTTGGTCACAAAGTTTGGGGAGCCACGGCTATGATTTTAAGTGAATTTTTGACTTTGTTAGAAAAGAAATTAAATAATCTATCATAATACAACCGCTATGGAAGAATTCGTTGGAAGCGCTGCCCCTACCCAATTACTTTTTTTAATGAGTGTGCCATGCATCGGGGCCATTCTGTTAGGAATTTTTATTGTATTTTCCGTTAACCGGCGCTCAAAAAAATCGAAGATGAAACTGGGTATTCCGCCAAAAAAGGATTTACCCTCAACGACTGAGCCGCCGACCCCTTCTGCCTCGCCTCCGAAACAGCCGGTCACTTCACCTCCTCTACAACCCGCCCCGCAGTTAAATTTAGACATCATTGGTATGAAAACAGATGTGGCGGTGAAATCCATGGATTTAGAAACCGATCAACCATTCGACCTGACGGCCAGGTTGCAAAATTTTAACGCAACCGTTGATGATGAATCAACTTCATCACACAACCAAAATGAGCTATTACGATTATTGCGTCATCCCCAATCGAACCAACTTATCGTTGAGATTGGCGGCAAGCAGTATACAAAACTGGCCGATGTTCCGGACAAAGCAATAGGTCAGCATATTCTAGAACTTACAGCCCATTTGTTAGCCTTTACAAACGGGATGGTGGTAACGAAAAGTGGAATTAAATCTTATCCCCCTCCTCAAATGGGAGCGCTCCCAAAACCGATAGCAACTCATCGCTCACCTAAAAAAGCTGCCCATTTATCCCAGCCGAGTGTTTCACCTTCTTCCATAGCCTCCCCCGAAGTAGAAAATACGCTTCTATCTACATTGCGGAAAAATTTGTCTGAAAGTGAGGCAAAACCTCAGAAGAGCGGCTTTTTTAACGTGGTGAACCCTGCTCCGCAGCCGTCAACTCTGCCGATACTTAACCTCGCGGATGAAATTAACGATATTGTTCAGGATCGATTGCGCTCTTCTCCGCTTGAAAAGCATCACCAGATCAGTATTGTCTCTGATCCCGGTGGCGGCATTCGCATTAGGGTTAATCAGCATTCCTATAATAGTCCCGATGATATTCCTGATGCGGCAGTTCGAGAGCTTATAAAATCTTCTATTAAAGAATGGGAACGGCGTTAATCGACTGAAACCGGTTCAATTTTGAAGCGATTGTTGCTGCCCCGAACCAGTTTTCCGGTTGGTATTTGTGTATCATGCTGAAAGATGATCACCGCATCGTGCTCTAAAACCCACTGCTGCCAGTACCGTTTACTTTCAATCGTCTCCAGAGGTTCAACATCATAGGTAGTAACCCAGGCTAGCCGTTGAAATTGATAATGAAGCGTGGCCAGATCCGCTACAAAAACCATGGTTTGGTCGCCCGTTTCTAAAATTACAACTTGATGAGCGCGGGTGTGAC
>JAGRBY010000924.1 GCA_020433835.1 Anaerolineae bacterium
GAACCCAGTATTCGATCAACTTGTTTGCCGGTTGAAAGATTATTTGATAATGACCCGACAACCACAACCGGGAACTCAAGCCCCTTACTTTGGTGAATAGTCATCACCTGGACATGGCCGGAAGGAAACGGTCGATCTGGATCTTCATATTCGTTGATGCCCCCCGAATATAGAAAGCGAAGGAAACTGTTGAAAAAGTGTAGTCTAATCCAACCTCGGTTATTAAAGGTAATTACGCTGTAGTGATAATAATGCTGGAAAATAGCAATAAGCTGGCTGAAGATGGCCAGATTCCGCGCTCGATTTTCATTGAGCATCATTCGTGCAAACGGTTCGTGAGCAACCAGATCATAAAAATAATCTCCGATACGCCGGTTTAGCGTTTGTCCCTCTGCTAATTGATCGATTTCTGCCACCCGACGTTGCAGCAATCTAGCCAGAGGATGGTTTCCCGAGACGCCGGCCTGAACCAAAGCCTTTAGGCAGTTATCCACATAATCCGCCAGCTCCGGAAGAGCGTAGCCTCGCAGTTCGCCTCGATTTTCACCATACCATCCCAACAAAAGAGCAAAACAACCAACGACGAAATGCACTTCTTCGTTGTCGAAGTAGGTGCGCGCGCGAGGCGCAAAAGCCTGTATCCCTTGTCGCTCGAGCGCATTAATATAAGGTCCAGAATGGTCGTCTCTCACACTGTGCAGCAAAACTGCTACCTGATTATAATCCTCGATTACTTCGTTCTCTTTAAGAAAGGCGATCAGCTCGGCCAACCGTTGCGCTTCATCTTCTTTATTCGTTCCCCATATCGAAATAACGGCAGGGTAATTTTGGTGTTCAGTTGTTAAATTAGGCTCGATAGTCTTATCGTATCGGAAGTCAAAGTCTGAATTACGATTTGACCAATCGCAGTTGGCCATGAAACGATTGTAAGCATCAATTATCTGCTTGTGTGATCGATAATTTGTTGTCAAACGAACCTGGGGGCAGTGGTCGAAATGTTTCCCAAATTCTAGAATATTACGAACTGTGGCCCCGCGAAATCTGTACAGGCTCTGATCTTCGTCGCCTACCACACATAAATTTTGGTGAGTAGAAGCTAACCGGAGGATAAGTTGTTCTTGAATAAAATTCGTATCCTGGTATTCATCCACCATAATATAGCGTGTCTGGTTTAGAATTTGTTCAGCGATATCTGGATTTGCTAACAAGTCCAGAAACACTTGCTGTTGGTGAGCGAAATCAAGTCGATTGCGGTCGTGGAGGGCGGTTTCATAACGTTGGTAAGCCTCACCTAGTTGCTTAACCAATCGATCATCACTCGTTACCAACTCGTTTGGTTCGACTAACTCTTCGGTGATTTTATTAAAGAATTCGGTCAATCCTTTAATAGCGGTCCATCGCGTTGCCCATTTCCCAAGAAACCTATTGTTACTATTCGGTTGGCCAACTATCTCATCAAAATTTTCAAAAAGGAAAAGTGACTCCGTAAGTTCATCCAGAACCTCATACCCGTTACCTAACCAAGTATGATGTCGAAACCGGCTTAAATAAGTGTTACAGATACCGTGAATGGTGTTCACTTGAAGTTGTGAGAGATCACCCTCGTAGCCTACGGTGCGAGCAGCCTGCGCGACACGGTCACGCAACTCAAACGCAGCTTTTTCAGTGAAAGTACACAGTACAATTTCTTTTGGCTGCGCTTTGCCTAATAATAAGATATTTAAGGTGCGGATAACGAGCACGAGTGTTTTACCCGAACCTGGTCCGGCAATTATTAACAGTGGCCCTTCTGCAAGAGCTATGGCTTCTTTCTGAGACCGATTAAGAAATCCGTAATGCTGTTCTATGGCCGGATGTAATTCTGCGGTCAAATCAACTGTTCCTCTCTAAAACTGAAGTAGCAATCACGAGAAACGATAATGTGATCGTAAACGACCATCCCCATTGTTTTGCCCGCCAATACCAAGTTCCGAGTAAGGAGTTTGTCAAACTCTGAAGGCGTTGTATTGCCATCTGGATGATTGTGGACAAACACCAATGTCGAAGCGCGAGATTGAAGCGCAATTTCCATAACCCTTCGGGGATAGACTGTGGCTTGATTTATAGTACCCTCGGCTATGTCCTCTTCGTTAACGATAACAAAGTTGCTATCCAAGCAAATTAAACGAAATTTTTCGTTAGGCTCCGCCCCCATGCTGAGCATACAATATTGAATTAAGTCTTCTAAACTATTAGGAGCAAAGGTGGTTCGGCTTGTTTGTTGAAGATAGCGAGCAGCCGCTTGTTTGATAAAGTGAATGAGCGTAATAGCCGCCGGCCCAACACCCTCAGTTGATTGTAATTCTTCAGCAGAAGCATCTAATACATTCTTAAATGAGCCAAAACGGTGAGCCAACGCTTTGGCCACCGGTTTCATATCCTGCTGTCGAGCAACATAGAGGAGGAGAAGTTCCAGGACTTCATAATCTTGAAAGTCTGTTAGACCTGATTTTTGAAAGCGGTCTCTTACGCGTTTACGATGGCCGTGGTAATGCTTTTTAGTCACTTTGGTAATGTTTGCGCTTTACCGTCACAAAAGAGAGCTACCCTTATGACAAAAGATTGATATTCTATACTACCATATTATGGGCTTTTATTACAACGTTATTGCCTTAATTTTTAAGGCTCATCCAATAGGTTAATTGTCCTATAAGTGCTCACTATTTGATTGACAAAAAAACGAAATCAAAGTAATGTCCGATGGTAAATTGCAGTTAAACAAACG
>JAGRBY010000925.1 GCA_020433835.1 Anaerolineae bacterium
CCCCACAATTTGCCGGTGCAGGCCACCCCCTTTATCGGTCGTCAAGATTCGCTGGCGGGTTTGCAAGAGCGCCTCAACAACCCGGAGGGGCGGTTGATAACCATTATCGGGCCGGGCGGCATCGGCAAAACGCGGCTGTCGCTGGCGCTGGCTGAAAAGCAGCTTCAGCCCGACAGCGCCTTTGCCGACGGCGTCTACTTTATTCCGTTGGCCCCCATCACCTCGCCTGAAACGCTGGTGCAAACCATTGCTGAAGGGCTGGACTTTTCGCTCTCTTCGACCGAGGAGCTGGAGGCGCAGTTGCTGACCTACTTACGCCACCGCCGGATGCTGCTGGTGTTGGACAATTTCGAACATCTTTTAGATGGCGCTACCTTTGTGAGCAACATCTTGCAGACAGCCACCGGCGTAAACGTGGTGGTTACCTCGCGCGAGCGGCTTAACCTGGCCCACGAGACGCTGTGGCCCGTGAACGGGTTGAAGTTTGCCGAACTGACCACGGTTGATGATGCGCTAACGTGTGATGCCGTGCGCCTTTTTGTGCAGCGCGCCCGGCAGATGCGGCCCGATTTTGAACTGCACCCCGCAGATTTACCCGATCTCAAGCGTATTTTGCAAGCGATGTGGGGCATACCCCTGGCCATTGAACTGGCGGCGGCCTGGATGAATGTGCTGTCACTGGCCGAAATTGCCGCCGAACTGAGCCACAGCCTCGACCTGCTGGAAAGCGAACTGCGCGACGTGCCAAATCGCCATCGCAGTATGCGGCTGGTTTTCGACCGCTCGTGGCAGCGGTTGACCGCTCAGGAACAGACGTTGTTCAAAACGCTCTCTATCTTTCGGGGCAGCTTTAGCCATGAGGCGGTGCGGCAGATTACCGGCGCATCGCTGCGGGTATTGGCCGGGTTGGTCAACAAATCGCTGTTAGCCAGCCGGCCCGAGACCGGACGCTACGAACTGCACGAACTGCTGCGCCAGTACGCCGCCGAGAAGTTAGCTACCGATGATCTGGAAATCAACCTGACGGCCCGACAGGCGCATGCCACCTATTACGCCGATGTGATGCAGCAAAGCTGGCTTGATTTACGGGGCGCGAAACAGAAAGAGACGTTAGAGGCCGTCGAACAAGACATCGAAAATATCCGCACTGCCTGGCGCTACCGGCTGGTTGAAAGAAACAGCGCCGAGCTGCTAAAATTCATCGATAGTTTTTTGATCATCTATGATATTCGCGGCTGGCATCGGGCTGCTGTGGCGCTTTTTCATGAAGCCGCCGAGCAGATGCGCCTTCTGGCCGATGATGATGCGATGGCGCTGCTCATTCGGGGTAAAGCCCTGTCGTATCAAAGCTACCATACCGTCATTGTTGGTAGTCCCGACCGGGGGATGGCCCTGACAGAAGAGGCTATTACCATTCTTCGTTCTGTCGGCCACCGTGAAGGGTTGACCTATGCTTTTTACTGTGCGGCTTTAAGTGGTCTTTATCTGGGCAAAAGTGCGTGGGTGCTTGAAATAGCGGACGAGTTTAGCGATATTTCGCGCCAGATCAGCGATCGATGGTCGGAAGCAACGTCCTTTAATTTTATGGCGACGGCTTTAATTTTGGAGCATAGATACGCTGAAGCCAAACAGCGGATTGACCAGGCGTACCAGATATTTAGCCAGGAGATTGGCGAATATTTTGGCCTTAGTTGGGCCGCGCTCATTCGAGGTCGGGTAGCTATGGGGCTGGGTGCTTATGAAGAAGCCAAAAGCTATTTTCATCGCAGCCTAAGTGCGGCTCAGGCGCTTAATTATCGGCGTACAACGCAGCATGCGTACGAGAATTTGGGGAATGTGGCCTATTATTTGGGAGAATTTGGCCAGGCCGAAACCTACTTTCGGCTTAGTCTGGAGGTTTCAGAGGAGACCGGTCAAAAGCGCGAAATGGTGGCCCTGCTGTATGACCTGGCCCGAGCCTGGGCCGCCCAGGGCAAAAAGCGTGAGGCTGTGGAGTTATTAGCCGTTGTTTTGTGCAACCCGCTCAGCAGTTTGCCCTTGCTCTTGAGAACCGAAGACACCACGCTTCAAGAAGCGGGCGAACGGCTGCGTGTGACCTTAGAGGCCGACCTCGACCCCCAAACCTATCAGGCGGCCTGGTCCACAGGCCAATCGCAACAGCTTGAAGCCGTGGTGGTCGGGTTGTTGTAGTAGCTGGAGTAAAGACCTGACGCGTGTAAAGACCTGACAGCTTTTCCACAGTAAAGGCCAATGTCGATTAATGCGCGGTTGGGCGAAAACCTACAACGAAGGATAACGTTGAAAAGCTGTCAGGTCTGGCGAACGTTTTACGCTTACGCCTCAACCCCACTATCGAGATCAACCTGGCCATTGGTGACCGTATCGACGGAGAGGGTGGCATCGGTACTGCCGTTTGACCCATTCGTCGTTGTTGACTCGGTGCCGTTGGTTGTGGCGTTTGTATCGGTGGTCGTAACGGTTGTGCCGTTGGTCGTGGTGGTCTCGGTGCCGTTGGTAGCCGGAGCAGCTTCGGCGTCCTTCTCTTTGCTCTGGCGTTTAGTCACCTCGATACCCCAATTACCCAACGCCGGTGTCAGTTTGCGATTGAGCTTTTTCAGTATGATTAAGCCGCCGGTCAGACCATACGAATTCTTGCCAAAAGAACCATTCTGCTCGCAAAATCTTATGAATTCTTGCCAAAAGAACCACTCTGCTCACTAGACCTTATGAATTCTTGCCAAAAGAACCACTCTGCTCAC
>JAGRBY010000926.1 GCA_020433835.1 Anaerolineae bacterium
TCTCTTAAACACTTAGGGGTGTAGCTCAATTGGCAGAGCGTCGGTCTCCAAAACCGAAGGTTGCGGGTTCGATTCCTGCCACCCCTGTCTTAAAAATTGAGAATGTAGAATAGAGAATAGAGAATAGAGAATGAAGAAAGGGCCGGATACAGCTAAACAATTCTAAATTCTACATTTTTAATTCTCAATTCACCTGCGGGCGTAGTTCAGTGGTAGAACGTCTCCTTGCCAAGGAGAAGGTCGTGAGTTCGAATCTCATCGCCCGCTCTAAAAAGCCGCACGTAACAGTGCGGTTTTTTATTTTCTAGGTGTTGTTACCTTTCCCATTGAAAATAAGCAAGATTATTGGATAATTAACGTTTGGAGATGAGAAAATTGTTATACAATCTCCTCATCTCCAAATCTCCTCATTATTCTGCCTGCTCAGTATCCTTGGATATAGAGGAAGCGATAGTGAACGTTTCTTCCTGATTAGCGATAAAGGCTTCCAACCGTTCCAACGCTTCATCGTCTGTGTATTGCACCGGCGGAGATTTCATAAAGTAGGCCGACGGAGCCAGCAGCGAACCACCAACGCCCCGATCGAGAGCCAGTTTGGCGCAGCGCACAGCGTCGATGACCACACCGGCCGAGTTGGGGCTGTCCCAGACTTCTAATTTGAGTTCCAGGTTGAGTGGTACATCGCCAAAGGTACGGCCTTCCAGACGAATGTGGGCCCATTTGCGGTCAGTCAACCAGGGAACGTAATCACTCGGGCCGATGTAGACATCTTGCTCGGGCAATTCGTAGTCAAGCTGCGAGGTGACAGCGTTGGTTTTGGAGATTTTCTTGCTTTCCAGTCGTTCCCGTTCGAGCATGTTGTAAAAGTCCATATTACCGCCGACATTAAGCTGGCTGGTTCGCTCGATTTTGACACCACGATCGCGGAACAGTCGGGTTAAAACGCGGTGAACAATGGTCGCTCCAACCTGGCTTTTGATATCATCGCCCACAATCGGTAAGCCCTGCTCTTCAAAGCGCTTCTGCCAGTATAACTCGCGGGCAATAAATACCGGCACGCAGTTGACAAAACCACAGCCGGCCTTAAGAATTTGCTCCACATACCACTTGGTTGCCATTTCTGAACCCACCGGCAGGTAGCTAATCACCACATCTGTTTTGGTATCTTTTAAGATGCTGACGATATCATCGGTTGGGCCGACAGCTTTTTTGACTTTCTGGCTCACATACTTGCCCAGGCCATCATGAGTCATACCACGATAAACGGGAACGCCAAGGTGAGGAACATCGGCAAATTTGATGGTGTTATTTGGTTCGACCCAAATAGCTTCTGAGAGATCTTTACCAACTTTGTTTTGATCGATATCAAATGCAGCTGTAAATTCGATATCACTGACGTGATAGCCGCCTAATTCAACGTGCATAAGGCCGGGTATTATTTCGTCTTTGGGCGCATCCTTGTAAAACGTGACGCCTTGTACTAAAGATGACGCACAGTTGCCAACGCCGATGATAGCCACACGAACTTTACTCATAAATAACACTCCTCTTCAATTGGATTGATAGTGTACTAAAAATCTTAGGATGAAGAGTATACCACGCGAAGAATCATTGTGAAAGGTTTATCAAAGTAAAGTCGTATTTTTATCAAAATTCGTATAAATAGTCAATCGAGTAGCATAATTGATGGCTCAACGTAAACCCTTACACTATCTCTTTTACCTTCGCCGCTACGGCTTCGCCTAATTTGCGATGCTCGGTCGCTTCGAAGTGAATGCCATCGAGCGGACTCGACTGGATGACCTGGGCGGTATCAAAGAAGTAGCAGCCGTACTCCTGCGCAATCTGGCCGTAGTACTGGCCGAATTTTTCCGATTTGGCTTCGGCCCCTTCAAACATTTCCTCAAATTCGGTGAGTTTGACAACAACCGGCGGGGCTAACAAAAGCACCGGGGGCGCTTGCTCATTGGGGCCGGTATCACTCTTTTGGACGGTATTAACCAGAACCCCGGCACCTTTGGCGACATCGCCGGGCGGCAGGAAAAAACGCACTTTTAGGTCGTTGGTGCCAAGCATAATAATCACCAGGTCGATGGGTTTGTGGGTTTCCAGACAGGGGATAAGGTAAGCGTGGCCGTTTTTGTAGCCTTCGATGGGGTCATCCCACACCGTGGTGCGTCCGTTGAGGCCTTCTTCGATGACCCAATAGTCATCACCCAGCACATCGCGCATAACGCCGGACCAGCGGGTGTGCCGGTCGAACCGGCTCTGAGTGGCGGGGTCGTAGCCCCAGGTGTTTGAGTCGCCGTAACAGAGAATGGTTTTGGACATGGATTACTCCAAGGGTTGCGATTAAAGAAATTAGAAAATAGACATGAGAAGCAGTCAGCTTTCAGCGATTAGCTGTTAGCTTTACTACAAGAATAAGGCCTCATTATTCATAATTTAGCTGAAAGCTGATGGCTGACCGCTGAAAGCTTATTCATCCAGAACATCAATAATAATCAAGGTCAGGTCATCCTCGAAACTGCCGTTGTGGTTTGACCAATTCTGGAGATGCTCAAGGATCGAGTCGGCCAGTTCGGTGGCGGTGAGGGTTTGTCCCGCCCGGATAAGCTGGTGGAAGCGCTCTTCACCAAACAGTTCGCCGGTTGGGCTGAGGGCTTCGATGACGGCATCGGTGTAGAGCAGCACCCGGTCGCCCGGCTCCAGGTCGAACTCAACCGAGCCGTAGTCGATTTCGGCCATCCAGCCCATA
>JAGRBY010000927.1 GCA_020433835.1 Anaerolineae bacterium
CTTACGCCTGGGCTACCTGGTTGCGCCGCCCGATTTGGTGGAGACCTTTCGCGCCGCCCGTAAGTTTGCCGTTCAACATCCGCCGCTGCTGGAGCAACTGGCCCTGGCCGACTTCATCAGCGAGGGGCATTTTGTGCGCCATATTCGGCGCATGCGGGCGCTGTACGCCGACCGCCAGGCCGTCTTGGTGGAGATAGCCCGGCGTGAACTAACCGGATTATTGGATGTTGAACCGGCCGAGTCCGGCATGCACCTGTTAGGTTGGCTGCCCGATCATGTTGACGATTTTACCGCATCGCAGCAGGCGGCGGTCCATGAGGTTGATGCCGCGCCGTTGTCCACCTACAGCATCGAAGCGGTCCAACCCGGCGCGCTTCTACTGGGCTATGCGGGCATCGATGAGATAGAGATTGAAGCCGGTGTACACCGTCTCATCCGAGCGTTACAATCAATACCTTCGCCAATTAGATCGAATGGCTAAAGCAGTCGAGGCAGAAAGTGCTGCTCGAAATTAAGGCCGCATACGGCTTGTTTATTTCCGCTTCGTGCTTGGGTTCGCACGGGATCGGCTAAAGGTCGCCTAGATTGGGCATAGACGCTACCAGCGCAGGGTAGCCCATCTCCTCAGCCAGAGCTGACGCCTGTTGGGTGTGGAACTGGGCCTGGGCGGTATCCCCTTTCTTCAAATAAATGTCTCTAAGTAAAAGGTGATCGAAAGGTAAATAGGGCTTAAAGGGAGCGGCTTCGCGGTAGGAGAGCGCCAGCAGGGCTTCGGTCAGGGCCTGATCCAAATCCCCGGCCCACAAAGCATGAACCGCAAAGTGACGAGCCGGTTCGGCCTGTTCAGCAACGTGATTGTACTCCTGGGCAACCTGGCGGGCTTGCCGGTAATAGTCCTGCGCTTGCTCAGGCTGCTGCCGGCGCTCATAGATCGTGCCGATGCAAAAGAGCGACTCGCTCATGCCTCGGGTATCGTGCAGCGCTTCCCGAAGTTGCAGGGCTTGCTGCTGATAGCCTAGAGCCTCATCGTATTTTCCTCCACTCGGGCTGTCTACCAGAGCGCCGCTGACCACCGCCGCAAAGTAGTGGGCCTGGCCGAGCCAACACAATGCCTCAGCCAGCGCTCGTTGGTCCGGCCCCGCTTCGGCGATCTGTTTGGCCTGCAACAGGGTTGAAATCATGAGTTCCGCCTCCTCCTGCCTTCGCGCCAGCAGATGATCGACCACGAGAACCTGGCCGTATGGCAGCAGTAGCTTCAGGCGATCCTGCGGCCGGGCCTCGCCGGCTTCGATCAGGGGCAGCACCGTCCGCAGCAGATGCCGGGCCTCGCCTAACCGGCCCAGCCGATAATAGCTTTGGGCGATCTCACCGAGGGCCTCAGTTGCGATAGTATAATATTGAGTGAGCTTTTCCGCAGTGGGTTCGATTGACATGATGCTTTTCCTTAGATGTTTGCCATCGCTAATAGCGTCTCTTATAATACAAACGCTCGATTGCATAATCAATGGTCAATCGCCCGTTTTTGTTGATTATTGAACACAAGCGCGAATCTGTTGAGGATGGCCCATCATCTACCAGCAGAGTCTCCACTGAGATGAGTCAAGTTAGGAGCCGAACCTATGGTGACCCCGAAGAAACCTACCGATCGACGCGTTCAGCGCACGCGCCAGTTATTACGGCAAGCGTTTTTTGAAGTGGTCCAAGAAAAAGGCTTTGCGGCGACGACGGTTCAGGATATTACCGAGCGGGCCAATCTCAACCGGGGTACCTTTTACACCCACTTCGAGGATAAATACCGGTTTACGGATACAGTTATCCGCGAACGGTTTCTGCAACTGCTGGCCGATATTCTTCCGTCCGAGCCTCGCTGGGACCGACCAACCCTGCGGCTGCTCATTCAGGGGGTGTTGGTCTGCTTCGAAGGTAAATATCGCCACCAGCATTACCCCTCGCACGTGCTGGTCGAGATGGGGCCGCTGCTCGAACGGGCCATTCATGAGGAACTGACCAGCCTGATCTTAACGTGGCTCAAACAGGCCGAGGGCGACGTGATGGTCGGATCGGTACCGCCGGAGACCATGGCCAGTGTCGTCAGTTCGGCCATTTTTGGTGCAGCGGTTCAATGGAGTCGGGAGAAAACCGCCGTACCGTTGGACCAGATGGCCGACGATATCCTGCACGTAATCATGGATGGGGTGGGGTGGCTAACGCTGGCGGTCTTGCCGGAATAATACCGCGTTGTCTCTTACAAAAATGCCAACGATCATTCTCAACCAATCGCAAGTCAAACAGTTACTCAACCCGGTCAAGGTTTTGGACCAACTGCGCAACGCCTTTCAAGCCTACTCCCGCGAGCGAACGATCCCGGCGTCCACATCACTACCTTAGGCGCGGATCAGCCCGGTAAATGTGAGCTTAGCCGAGATGTGGTTGAGGCCGGTTTGTTTATCTGTGATGATTGCGATTTAACGGTGCAAATGGGCGCGTTAGCCGGCTTGGGGCTTGACGCCAATGCCATTGATGCCGAGTTGGGCGATATCTTGGCCCAGGTCCATCCGGGGCGAACGCACGAGTTGCAAATAACGGTATACGCCAGCGTCGGGTTGGCCTTTCAAGATTTGGTCACCGGCTGGCAGGTGTATCAAGCCGCCTGCCAGGCCCAAATGGGATTGGATGTAGATTTCTTAGCGTAGCGGGTCAGGGTAAAGATGAAGATCGAGCATGTGGCCCTCTGGGCCAACGATATCGAACAGCT
>JAGRBY010000928.1 GCA_020433835.1 Anaerolineae bacterium
CAGACCGGCAGCTTTTTGGTCGTTGGTTACTTCATTAATACCTTGGTAACGCAGCTTCGTATTCAGCAGACCACGCTGGAGCAGGCCAACACCCAGTTAACTCACTACGCCAGCACCCTGGAGCATTTGACCATCAGCCGCGAACGCAACCGCATGGCCCGCGAATTACACGATACGCTGGCCCATACGCTGAGTGCGTTGTCGGTTCAACTGGAAACGGTGAAAGCCTATTGGAATGTCGATTCGGAGGCGGCTCAAACGATGCTGGACCGTTCGCTGGATGCGACTCGCTCCGGCTTGCAGGAAACGCGCCGGGCCTTGAAATCGTTGCGGGCCAGCCCTTTGGATGATTTGGGCCTGAACTTGGCCCTACGCAAAATGGCCGAGTCGGCAGCCAAGCGGGCCAACTTAAAGCTCGACCTGACGGTGCCGGATCGAATTCCGTCTCTAGCGCCGGATGTTGAGCAGTGTATTTATCGCGTGGCCCAAGAAGCCGTGGCCAACGTGACGCATCACGCCAATGCGCACAACCTAAAAGTGGAATTGACCGCCAACGGCCACGGCATTTCGCTGCTGGTGCGTGACGACGGTCGCGGTTTTAAAGAGGCATCAACCAACAATACCGAACACTTTGGCTTGCCCGGCATGCGTGAGCGGGCGCAGTTGGTTGGCGGCCAACTAGCCATCGACAGCCAACCGGGGCGAGGAACACAAATTCACCTCACTATACATGAGAGGGAACCATGAAAGTTGTTATCTGTGATGACCAGGCCATTATTCGCGATGGTCTGGAAATGTTACTCAAGCTGGAAAAAGACATTGAAGTTGTGGGGCAAGCCCAAGACGGTACCGAAGCCGTGGCTCTGGTCGAGAAAACACAGCCCGATCTGGTATTGATGGATTTGAAAATGCCGGGCCTCAACGGTATCGAAGCGACCCGGCACATTCGCACCCACTATCCCCACGTCAAAGTATTGGTCTTAACCACCTATGACGATGATGAATGGGTCTTTGACGCCATTCGTGCCGGAGCATCAGGCTATCTCCTAAAAGATACCCCCCGCGAGGAGGTTATCAAAGCGGTGCGCGGCACGGTAACCGGCAAAACCTTTCTCGATCCTGCGGTAGCCGGCAAAGTGCTGACCCAGGTCGCCGGCACCCAGGCCCATCCCTCTACCCTTTTGACCGACAAACTTACCGGTCGCGAAGCCGATGTTTTACATCTGGTCGCCCGAGGTTTCACCAATGCCGATATTGCCGACCGGCTGCACCTGTCGGAAGGCACAGTGCGCAACCACGTCAGCGCCATCTTTGCCAAGCTCGAAGTTTCAGACCGCACTCAGGCCGCCGTCATCGCTATCCAGCATGGTATGGGCAGCGAAGTGATGTAATACCGCGTTTTAGATGCTGTTCAATCTTCTTAAACCTGACCGATACAAAAGCGATATAAACCTGATAACCCCCTTGAATGGTTGGTTACTCTGGCTTATAATGGCATTATTGATGTTAGACTAATTTATTAGGTCTCCAAAAGTTTCAACAACATTTACCTCTTTATAGAACCCCATTTAGCGCAATCGACCTCGAGAAAACGTGTCTGCTCGATTAGCTGATTTCAGAGACGTTATTTGTCTTTTGTTTTCAAAACTTACGCACACTGGTGTAGAACAATTTGCTAAATTGTTCCCTATTTTGGGTATTTGCGTAAATCCTGTTTTCTGATATTTACACAGACAAACGCATAGCAGCATCGTTTTGGCTCTATCAACTTAGGCAGAAATCCAATGCCGATAGCCATTAAAGGAGAGATTAGGTGGATCAGCGGGTAACCTTTGGTTCTATTGTTAAGGAACGCCGACACCTACTGGGGTTAACACAGGCGGAATTAGGCCGGCGCGTAGGCTGTGCCGCCATTACCATTCGCAAAATAGAGGCTGATAGTCTGCGCCCATCCGTGCAGGTGGCCGAGCATTTAGCGATGACCTTGAATATTCCCGAAGCAGAGCATTTGGCCTTTATCCGGCTCGCTCGCGCCGAGCGAGACCCCGCTCCCTTGCCGACGCCCCAACCGTTTCCTGAAGAGATTGGCAATGAAGACCTCAGCGGGCGGGCGGTGCGAGGCTTTGAGTTGGCCGAGCGTATCGGTATGGGCGGTTACGGCGTGGTTTATCGCGCGACACAAACCACGGTTGAGCGTGATGTTGCCATCAAAATCATTCTGCCCGATTTTGCCAACCGGCCTGAATTCATCCGTCGCTTTGAAACTGAGGCCCAATTGGTGGCCCGGTTGGAACATCCCCATATCGTTCCCCTTTACGACTACTGGCGTGAACCGGGCGTGGCCTATTTGATTATGCGCCTCTTGCGCGGTGGCAGCCTCGAAACACTGCTCGAAAATGGCCCACTGTCTCACCAAACCCTTCTACCTATTATGGAGCAACTTTGCACGGCGCTGCACGTGGCCCACCAGGCCGGAGTCATCCACCGCGATCTCAAACCGGCCAATATCCTCCTCGATGACGAAGGCAATGCCTATCTGGCCGACTTCGGCATTGCCAAGCAAATAGGCAGCCCCAACGGACACAGCGCTGATAAAACGTTGGAGGGAACGGTCATCGGCTCTCCGGCTTACATTTCCCCAGAACAAATTCTGGCTGAGCCGGTCAAGCCCCAAACCGACATCTACAGCCTGGGGGTGATGCTGTTTGAACTCTTAACCGGCCAAAAACCTTTCAAAGGACCAACACCGTTT
>JAGRBY010000929.1 GCA_020433835.1 Anaerolineae bacterium
GATAAATCAAAATGATATTGAGGTGATATACAATGGCCGTGCAGCGTAAACCGAAAAAAGATACAAACGATATAGATATGCAGGCGGCTGAACGGTTCATTCAAGGTGCATCATCGCCTGCGCCGACCGTGGTTCCCGCCAAGTCCAAGAAGGTGCCTGTGGCGCTGCGCTTCGATTCCGACCTGCTGTCGGCCATCGATGCCATGGCCTCACGGCGCGGCATGAGCCGCAACGCGATTATTTCCTACTGGTGCTCTAAGGGGGTGGAGAGTGAATAAGATGTTTCAGAACTTGGCAGAGGCCAACCTTTCAACCCCTGCGAAAGTTAATTCCGTCCTTTGCGGCGATTCAATAGAGCTGATCAAATGCGTAGAAGCTGAATCCGTGCACTTAATCCTGAGTGATATTCCCTATGGCATTGGAGCCGAAGATTGGGATGTCCTGCACAACAACACAAACACTGCATATATGGGTTCGAGCCCAGCCCAAAAGAGTGCTGGCGCTGTTTTCAAGAAACGTGGAAAGCCGATAAATGGATGGTCAGAAGCTGATCGGGCAATCCCAAAGGAATACCAAGATTGGTGTTCCAAGTGGGCATCTGAATGGTACAGAGTTCTGAAACCGGGTGCCAATGTCTTTATTTTTGCAGGAAGACGACTGGCACATCGCTGCGCATGCGCGATGGAAGATGCGGGATTTAGCCTGAAAGATAACCTTGCATGGATGCGAACGCGCGCACCTCATCGGGCACAAAGGCTTAGCGTGGTGTATGAACGTCGCGGGGATGTTGTTTCTGCAAAGGAATGGGAAGGCTGGCGAGTTGGCAATCTTCAGCCGACATTTGAACCAATCATGTGGTTTACAAAGCCATACAAAATTGGAACAACGATTGCAGATAATGCGCTAACGCATGGGGTAGGGGCATACAATCAAGCCGCCTATTTGCGCTACGTCGAAAAGCCCGAGAACGTAATCACGGCTGCCTTTGACAAGGGTGAAACAGGCTTTCACCCAACACAGAAGCCTGTCAGGCTTATGCAAGCCCTAATAGAACTAACAACAAAGCCAGACCAGCTTGTTCTGGATCCCTTTGCGGGCAGCGGCTCGACCCTCGTAGCTGCAAAGAATCTAGGACGCCAATATCTCGGCATCGAAGCCAATCCAGAATATGTAGCTACAAGCGAACGGCGTCTTGAAAAGGATTTGTTCGCCTAAATCTACTCCAAAGCCATTATGTTGTTATCCGAAACGCCCTTGATTTGAGCCATTCGGCTATCGATTTTATGCATGTCGATGAGGCGTTTGAGCGCCTCGTCATGAGTTAGCTTCATAATGGCTTCCCGCTCGCTAGCAAGATAATCAAGTGCAATCTCTTTCGAGATTTCAATGCCTTCGATCGTGGCAATTTTTTCATTCTTCCACAAATCGGAAACACCGTTCCCAAATCCAAGAATAGTTTTGTTTACAGAAAGCCAATATGGGTTGGCGTCTTTTGACGGGTTTAAAGCCTCTACAGATTTAAAAACTTCATGAAGCAGATCAATTACTTTTTCTGTACCAACATTTTCAGCAAGTTGCACAAGAACAGCCAGATGCGAATACGAAAAAATACAAACGTTGCGGGCTGCTGCTTGCTGATAAATCTGGCTACTGCGAGTAGGCAGTTGATACAGCGGGCAAACTACCATCGCATAGGGTTTACCACGCTTCCAACCATCCATTGCTTGGACTTTGAAGTCCTTTTGATTTTTCGCTGTTCGGCTTAATCGGAAAACCTTGGCGTCTGCAACAAAACTATATTTATTCCCCACTACCTCAACATCTGCCGCGTCAGCTCGCTCCGTAAGCACGGCACTTCTCAAACCTAAAAATGAGTATGCCGCCGAAATAAGCGCATCAGTATATTTAGAATATAGCTTTTCTTCACTCGAATCATGACCATATGATTCTGGTATCGCGGAACACAAGCGTAAATGATCTAAAAGTGCAGGCAATCCATTCGATTTTATTTCTGCACCCAATTCAGATTCAACTCTTGTTGAGTCTGATCCAAAATGGCCGCTTAGCTTTACAATTTCATCAATCCAATAAATTCGTCTTTTAATAGCTTCATCAGCGATTATTTTATCAGTCATTTTTCCCCCGCGCCAAAAGTTCCTGATATAGTTTCGCCCATGTCTGCGGCGGAAGCAAACACACGTTGTCTTCCCTCACGAACGCGCATTTGTCTGGCGTGCTATGGTTACGGCATATATCGGGGTTTGAATGCCTACAGCCCAAGGTCTGGTTCTCATTATCCAGATCACTCAATGGCCTTTTTCTATCTGTTGATCTCATCGAATCCTCTTGAGGTAACAATACTTTATTGGCACTCGGGGAGATACCCAATATGGACTTTTATCCCGATATCACAGCGGCGCTCACTACTCGTCAATCTGGCGTTTTCTGACCCTGCCTTTGCGGCGGCGCTTCTCAGGCGCTGCGGCCTTGTTGAATTCCTCCCGATACTGGCCGCGTGAGGCCTCCTGAGAGGTGGTGCGCTCCTGTTTGATGGTTTCCATCCGACGCACCACGGAAAGCACGCGCTCGCGCTCCTGATGCCGATCCTGCCACTTCTGGCGAAGGTCGCGCTTCTCATCGGCCTGATCGGCCTTCAGTGAATCCCGCTTGGCATTGAACCGCTCCCTATGCGCCTTGAATGCCGTCTGCTGGTCACGCTTCAGCTTTGATATGGCTGCGCCGACATCG
>JAGRBY010000092.1 GCA_020433835.1 Anaerolineae bacterium
CTAAAGATGTATGACTTACGCAAAAGTCAGGTGACAGTCACTTATTCGTAATAAATCAGTGTTGGATTAGCCCAAATAGGTCGATTTAGGGTGTTCAAGTGACTGTCACCCTTATAACTGCGTAAGTCGTAAGAGGGGGTTTTTCACCCGGCTCTAATCCCAAAAATGTACCAAAAAGCCGATAACCAAACGCTTGCCGCTCGTAATACGCGCTGCAAGCTGGTCGATCCGATTGTTTTATGCTATGCTGGAAGATAACATAAATTTCAGGTGACAGTACTTGGTTTGGGAGATTAGAGACTGGAGATTGGAGATTAATCTCTAATTACCAGTCTCCAATCTCTTAATACAGCAAAGTTATTTAGGGACGAGTCCTTATCTAAGCAACTGTCACCTTTTATTTGGGAGGCTCAAGAATGCCCGACACCGCAGAATCAGCGCCTTTGATCGGCCAGACGCTTGGAAATTATCAAAT
Source organism: Anaerolineae bacterium (assembly GCA_020433835.1). The sequence continues at coordinate 476 of JAGRBY010000092.1, forward strand.
TGTTGAGCAGATTGGTCAAGGCGGGATGGCAACCGTCTACAAAGCCTTTCAGTTTACCATCGACCGCTACGTGGCCATTAAGGTGCTGCCCGGCCAATTTGCCCGAGACCCCAACTTCGTCAAACGCTTTGAGTATGAAGCCAAAGCCATCGCCACGCTGGAGCATCCGCACATTTTGCCGGTTCACGATTTCGGCGCGGATGGCAGCCTCTATTACATGGTTATGCGCTATGTCGAAGGCGGAACACTGTCGGATATGATGGGCCGGCCGTTGCCGTATGAGCGAATTGTGCAATATGTGGGCGATATCGCCCGCGCCCTCGATTATGCCCATCGCCAGGGTGTTGTGCATCGCGATATTAAACCCAGCAACATGCTCATTGACCAGCACGGCGAAATTCTGCTAACCGATTTTGGTATCGCCAAAATTGTGGAAGGTGCCAACGCCACCCAGTTAACCGCCACCGGCAATATTATCGGCACCCCGGCTTATATGGCCCCCGAACAGGCCCAGGGCGCAAAAGTAGACGGGCGCAGCGACATCTATTCTTTGGGTGTAGTCCTCTACGAGCTTCTGACCGGCCAACCGCCCTATCAGGCCGAGACACCTTTTGCTATCGCTCTCAAACACATTAGCGAACCGCTGCCCCCACCCCGCAAGATTAAAGCCGATATTCCCGAAGCGTTTGAGCAGATTGTGTTGAAAGCTATGGCCAAAGAGCCGGATCATCGGTTTGATACGGCCGCACAAATGGCCGATGCCCTTCACGCGGCGCTCAAGGCTGGTGCCAACCCATCATCCGGCCCGCTGCCGTTTGTTTCTCCGATGGTTAATGAAGAAGCCACGCAGTTAGGGCGACTGCCGCAGCGAACGCACTCCAGTACGCAGTTGGTGGCTTCGCCGTCGTCAACCCCGGCTAGCACTCCGGCTCAAACCGGCGGTAATCGCCAACTGATGATAGTCGGCGGCATCCTGGTTTTACTCTGCCTGGTCGCTGTCGGTGTGGGTGTCTGGTTTTTAGCCGGCGATGATGACGATGAAACGGCCAGCCGCCTGCCTCCCCTAGCAGCTGAGACTGTGGAGGCTGCTGGTGAAGATGAGCCGCCCACCGTCGAGGCTGCTGGTGAAGATGAACCGCCCACCGTCGAGGCAAAACCCACCGAGGCTGATGATGGTGTCGATGACCTGCACGAGGATGACGCGATTATGGTTGAGGATGACTTTGAAGATGGTGATGACAGCCTTTGGCCTCAGGAAAGCCTCAGGGATGAATTTGGTATCGCCAAAACTAAAATTGAGGATGGGGTGTACGATATCCAAGTGATATCATACAGCGAAGAGGGCAACTCCGGTTGGGCCGAGCTGTACGATGAAACGTTTGATGATTTTGTCCTCACGGTTGATGTTTTCCCGCCAGACGAGGACATCGATTTTGAGTATGGCGTTTTCTTCCGGGCTTCTGATGATGGCGTTTACTACTTTACCATGGGCCTCGACGCGTTTTACGTAACCGCTGCCACCGATGACGATGATATTGAGCTGATCGACCCGACGCCGCTCGACGTGTTAGCCGATCGAGACCCTTATGAATTAACGGTTGAGGCCGACGGCCCCAACCTGAGTTTCTTCGTCGATGGCGATTTGGTCGCTGCGGTAGAGGATGATCACTTTGAGGCCGGTGCGCTTGGCTTTTTTCTCGATGTACTTGAAGAGGGCGATGCGGAGATGGAGCTTGATAACCTCTTAATCGAGCTTCCGTAAGGCGAAGCTACTCCACAACTACCATAATGCTGTGAATAGAGAGATAAGGAGATTGGAGACTGGTAATTAGAGATTAAACAATCTCCAATCTCCAGTCTCTAATCTCTCAATCTCCTTTTTTATCAGTCAACCTGATCAGCACTCAAATGAGAGCCGGTGGCTTCGTAGCCTTCCGGCTTTTTGACTAAAAACGGCCCCATCACCAACTGATCGATATCCGAGGCGGCAAAGGTGTTGATGGCCTCCTGGGGTGTGGTGACGATGGGTTCCCCCCGCAGGTTGTAGGAGGTATTGAGCAGCACCGGCACGCCGGTAGCCTGATCAAACTTTTTAATCAAGTTGTAGTAGCCCGAATTCCACTCCTCACGAACGCTTTGTAAGCGCCCGGTGCCGTTATGGCAAACGGCCTGAATTTTGTCCCATTTGTCCTGAGGGATATCAGAAACCATAAGCATGTAGCGCGGTGGGTACTGTTTGTTAAGATTAGGCGTTGAAAAATATTCATGGGCCCGATCTTCCATAACCACTGGCGCAAACGGTCGGAACGGCTCTCGGAATTTGATTTTGGTGTTGACGATCTCTTTCATAGCCTCGCTGCGCGGATCGGCAATGATCGAGCGATGGCCCAGCGCCCGCGGCCCCCACTCAAACCGGCCTCGATACCAACCGATGACCTTTTCTTGCAGCAGGGTGTCGACGGCCTGATCGAGCAGTTTATCATCGTCATCAAACTCCTCATAGGCAAAGCCGCTCGATTTGATGGCTTCAACCATATCGCTTTCCGGAAATTCAGCGCCCCAGTAAGCATGCTCCATCGTAAATCGGCGTGGGTGGCCAAAGATGACGTGGTAGGCATACAGCGCTGCGCCCAGCGCGCCGCCGGCATCACCGGCCGCCGGCTGTATGAAAACGTTTTCAAACGGACCTTCGCGCATAACGCGACCGTTAGCGACACTGTTGAGCGCAACCCCACCGGCCATGACCAAATTTTTCGAGCCGCCACTTTCTCGATGGGCGCGGTCGGCCATCTTCAAAATAATGTCTTCCGTAACGCGCTGGATGCTGGCGGCGATGTCAGCATATTTTTGATTGTGGGCGGCAGCGGCATCGTTCCAGTCCGGGTGATCTTTGGCCGGGTGGGTGGTCGTCGTGAAAAATTCGGCTTCCGGTTTACGGGCCGGGCCAAACAGATCGACAAATTTTTGATTGAAGGTTTTGCTGGTCGAGTAGTGGAAGCTGAAGTAATCCATATTGAGGGTAATACCGCCACCTTCATCGACATTGACAACTTTGTAGACGTCGTCCATATACTTGGGCTGGCCGTAAGGGGCCATGCCCATTACTTTGTACTCGCCGTTGTTGACGCGAAAGCCCAGATAAGCGGTAAAAGCCGAATAGAGCAGCCCTAGCGAATGGGGGAAGCGCAGTTCGTGGCTTAGGTTGATGCCATTGCTGCCGCTGCCGTTCCAGGCGGCGGTCGCCTGGCCGATAGAGGCGGTTGTCCACTCGCCGACACCGTCGATGGTTAAAACGGCGGCGTCTTGATAGGGCGAGCAAAACATAGCGCTGGCGGCGTGGGACAAGTGGTGTTCAACAAAGAGAATTTTGTTGGTCGGTACGCCGACGCCGGTTTGCAGTTGGCTTTTGATCCACAGCTTTTCATTGAACCAGGTAACCATCGACTCGCGAAAGACGCCCCACGAGCGCGGAAAGGTGCTGAGTGAGGTCTGCATAATCCGCTCGAATTTAATCAGCGGCTTTTCGTAGAAAACCACATAGTCCAGGTCATCGCTGGTGATGTTGGCTCGCTTCAGGCAGAAATCGATGGCCTGTTTGGGGAAGCTATGATCGTGCTTTTTGCGGGTGAAGCGTTCTTCTTCGGCTGCCGCGACGAGTTGGCCGTTAACCAACAGAGCAGCGGCGGCGTCGTGATAGTAGCAAGAGACTCCTAAGATATTCATCAAAATTGCCTCAACACTTCTTCTAAGGTTTTGTCACCGGTGGTGCGAGGTCGCCAAAATTCAGCAGGGGGCGTTTTGATTTGAAGCGGGTCGCTCAGCAAACTGACACCTATGGCAAACGGGATAAAAACAGTAAAGTAAAATAGGGTGAGCACAATTCGGGCCAAAAAGTCGCCGATTATCTGCCCGAATTTTTTCCATGCTTCCCAAAGTTTTTTCAAATTCATACAGTAACTCTTCTAACCACTAAATAAAAAAGGCAAAATAGGTTATTACCGATTTAGAACAGGGTGTAAATGAAGGGTGCGACGCCTGAAGTGTTGGCGAAAACTAGCAGCAAGCCAAAAAGCAGTAACACGGTAATCATGGGAATCATCCACCACAACTTACGCTGCCACAGAAATATCATCACTTCACCGATGATGCCTGTATTGGTGACCATTCCTTTGAAGAAGTTTTTCATTGTAATCTCCTAAGACAAAACAGGAGGATAGCGTATATCCTCTTAAGTTTACTATTCCAAGCGCACATTTTAGCATGACCGGCTAACGGGAGCAACAACGTTATAATCTGATAATAACCGTGGGATTAAAAAAGGTCTGAGTGCGCTCAGACCTTTTTTTGCGTATTTTATTGGGGAAGGCGAAGGGATTTACTCATCCTCATCCGGATACTCTTGCGCCGGCATGTCAAGCTTAATCAATTCACCATGGTAGTTAATGATAATTTTGAAACCCATCATGCCCAGCATCATCCGGGCATCGTCAGGCATACCTTGGGTCATTAAATCGTCCATGCGATTAATAGAGGAGTCGACCATTGCTTTGGTAAAGAGATCATCTTTGCCGATAAAGTTCATGACCCCTTCCGATACCAAATCTTTATTGGCCGAAACTTGTTCGTGTAGCCAAGTGATAACTTGGCGATCGATCTCTTCAGCAGCAACGTGACGGCGAAAGTCACCATCCAAGATAACGTAGTGCGGCTCTTGGCCGATGTATGTTGTTTCTACGGGATTACCGGCTTCATCGTACACCAAATTGGTAAAAAGCGCTTTATGAGGTTTAGACTGTTCCATAGTATTTTTCCATATATGTCGATAGTATTGTACCTATATTATAGCACAAAAATTCTTGTAACGCGGCTTACAATAGCCTAGATGGGATGTTAAAGAAAGGTAGGAGTACTGGTAAGCTATTCATTATAGCTCCATTGTGATGGCTAAAATCACTCTTTTAGTGTACAGAGAAAGTATGATCAATGTTATAGTTAGAGCAACAGCAGATAAATAAATTTCTGTAGCACATTTTGATTTTTGCCAGGTGCTCCTCATCATCGTGAGGTTGAGCGACGTTTCTTGCGCGTGCCGGTTGAGCGCCGTTTTTGTCGCCCTTGGCCTATCTTTTCGGTATATGTACAGCCCAGCGCATAGCGAGAACAACCTAAGAAGGGGCCGTATTTGCCGCTCTTTGCCACCAATGTCCCCTCCTGGCATTGGGGGCAAGGCTGGCCTGCTTTGTCCGATTTCGGTGCCGCTTTGGTACGAGAACCCTTGCCGCTTTTTGAAGCCGATTTGGGCGCACGGGCGGCGGGTTGGCGCTCGGCTGCCGCTGCGATTGTGGCTTGGTCAACCGTTTCTTTAAAGGGGCCATAAAATTCTCGCATCATTGTCAGTCGATCCGTTTTTCCCGTGGCAATCCGATCTAAATTTTCTTCCATGGTTGCCGTAAAACCCACATCCACTACCATCTGAATATGACGCTCCAGAAGTTCGCATACTTGAAACCCTAACGGGGTAGGGTAGAGGCGTTTCTTTTCTAACCCCACATATTTACGGTCTTTGAGCGTCTCAACAATTGTAGCGTAGGTGCTGGGCCGACCTAGCCCTAATTTTTTCAACGCGCCGATAAGCTGCGCTTCTGTATAGCGATTGGGTGGCTGCGTAAAGTGCTGTTTTGGCAAAAGCTGATGCAGCGTGAGTAGATCGCCTTTGACCAGCTCGGGCATGACCGCATTTTCGATTTCCGCCTCATCAGCCTTTCCATGTTGGGTTGGACTTTGGCTTTTGTGACGCGACTCCTCGGCATCGGCATCGACCCCATATACCTTCAGAAAACCGGCAAAGCGAAGCGTGCTGCCGGTTGCTCGAAAGAGGTATTGGGTTGGACTATGGGCGATTAGCGTTTCGATATCAACCGTTATGGTGTCGTAAACCGCCGGTTTCATCTGGCTGGCGATGAAACGTCGCCAGATGAGCCGATAAAGTTGGTACTGCTGCGGCGTTAAATAGGTTTCAATCCCCTTGGGCGTTTTCCAGGGATCGACCGGGCGAATTGCTTCGTGGGCCTCCTGGGCCGTTTTGTCACGGGTTTGGTAGATGGGCGGGCGAGCCGGTAGGTAAACCTCGCCAAAATATTTAGCAACGACCGCCCGGGCCGCCTGCTGGGCTTCCGGCGCAACGGCCACGCTGTCGGTTCGGATGTAGGTAATCAGGCCGACGGCTTTGCCCTCGCCCAGTTTGATGCCTTCATACAGCTCTTGAGCCAATTTCATCGTCAGGCGAGGGTTGAATCCTAACTGGCTCGATGCCGCTTGCTGCATGGAGTCGGTGGTAAAGGGTGGGTAAGGTTTGCGGATACGAGTCCCTTTTTCTACCTGCAAGACACGCCAGGTTGCTCCCTCTAAATCGGTCAGAACTTTTTGGGCAGCGGCTGCTGTTTTTATCTCCGGTTTTTTACCGGTGATCTTAAAGAGCATGGCCCAGAATTTTTGGTTTTTTGGGTCGCTGGTTTTGGAAAGTTCGGCTTCGATGCTCCACCACTCTTCGGGCACAAAGGCCCGGATGGTGCGCTCGCGATCGACAACCAGCCATAACGCCGGTGACTGCACGCGGCCGGCCGAGAGTCGGCGCAGCCCTGACAGGCCTTTCCACAGAACGGGGCTGACCATATAGCCCACCAGCCGATCCGTAACCCGGCGCGCTATCTGCGCTTCGACCAATTTTAGGTTTATCGGGCGTGGGGAGGCCAGCGCTGCCTGGAGATCACTTTTGGTGATGGCCGTAAAGGTGATACGCTGAGTTTTGTTCACTACAGACCGGCCCAGTCGCTCGGCAATGTGTTGGGCGATGGCCTCGCCTTCGCGATCCATATCCGTGCCCAGGTAGATGGCCTCCGCTTGTTCGGCCGCTTTTTTGAGTTCATCCAGTTTTTTGCCTTTACCGCGAATTAGGTGCAGGGTTGGGGTGAAATCGCGCAGGTTGACATGAATGTCGTCAGCCGGCATTTCAAGAATGTGGCCGCTGGTGGCTTTAACCGTAAATTCGGCACCGAGTATTCCTTTGATAGTACGAGCCTTTTTGGCCGACTCGACAATAATCAGTTTTGTCATAACTTTTGCTCTACATTTGGCGCTTTACGCATGTTGTGTCATAGTTATTGTAATACGCCCATGTTAAATTAAAATCAAAATCATTGAATTTTATCTTCAAAAGCCGTGTCAATTACACCAAAAGTCTCATTGACATCCGCCTGAACTCATGTTATTCTGGCATCGCACTTTGGGGAGGAAGTATTGACAACAAAACATCTCTGTGTGGGATCGCTGGCGCTGAATGATACTGTCTATGCAGACGGTCGAACCAGCATGGCCGATCCCGGAGGTAACGCCCTATATGCTGCGGTCGGTGCCAACATCTGGTCTAATCAAGTTGGTATCGTCGCTGTTGTCGGCTACGACTGGCCTGCCGATTATACGTCTATGCTGTCTCAAAGTGCGGTTGATATTTCCGGCCTTGTGCAAAAAGACGAAGAAACGCTGCGGGCCTGGACAATTTATGAGGCCAGCGGCTATCGGCGTTACTTTTCGCGCAATACCGAAGTTGTTTTGTTGACTCCCAGCCCCTACAGTAGTACTCCCCTTTCCGCCGAGGAAGCTTCTAAATATAGCGAAGCGGCGCGGCGTGTTCACGTACGTAGTTCTCCACTTCCACAAGAGTTACCCACCCATTTATGGGATGTTGATACCATCCATCTCTCTCCCATGCGTCTGGAGACAATGTTAACCTGGTTGGATTATCTAAAAAGAAAACCGGAAATTTTTGTTTCGGTCGATATTTCACCTTATGCTATCAACGGTAACTTTAATGAGCCGAACCTGGTTAAACTGCTGAGCAGGGTTGACGCATTTATGCCCAGCGAAGCCGAAGTTGAAAGCATGATGCCAAACCACAACGTTGAAATCTTTTGCCGAGAAATTGCCGCCCGTGGGCCAAAGATTGTAGCGGTGAAGCAGGGTGACCACGGCGTGCTCATTTACGAACGGTCGAATAAGCGTTTTTTTCAGATATGCCCCTATCCGGCCGATGTTGATGATTTGACCGGTGCGGGCGACTCCTTCTGCGGCGGCTTCTCCATTGGTTATTTTGAAACACACGATCCGCTGCGGGCGGCTTTATACGGCACCGTCTCGGCCTCGTTTATCATCGAAGGGTTTGGGGGGCTGCACGGTCTCAAAACATCGCGCCAGCAGGCCCAAAGACGGTTAGAGATATTGTACCAGATTAATCAAATGGCGCTTTCTCAAACCTAGTCCGTTCGGCAAAATAGCCACGCTTGTGCTATAATCCCTCTTACTGTGCACATCAGTCAATTATCCCTAACCAACTACCGAAACTATAGCCGCTTAACCCTGGATTTACCACCTGGCCCTATTTTGCTGCGTGGCGATAACGCCAACGGCAAAACCAACTTACTGGAAGCCATCTATTTCTTATCGACCACCCGCAGTGTCCACACCCGCACCGATCAACAACTCATCAACTGGATCGTGCTGCGGCAAGAAACGCTGCCCTTTACGCGGGTTGAAGCGACCGTCAAAACACGGTTTGATAGCTTCAAACTGGCGATTACAATTGTGCGCGAAGGTAACAACACCCGTAAAGATATTCGGTTCAATGGGGCTAAGAAACGGGCTATGGATATCATCGGTAAGCTCAACACCGTCATGTTTCTGCCTGAGGATATCGAACTGGTCACCGGATCGCCCGGCATACGCCGCCGTTATTTAGATAGCACCCTCTGCCAGATCAATCCTGATTATTGCGCGGCTCTAAGTCGCTACAATAAGGTGTTAACTCAGCGCAATGCGCTGCTCAAAGAGCTGTATAAGCGCAACAGTAATCCCGACCAACTTTTTTACTGGGATGAGCAGTTGGCCCGCGATGGAGCCACATTGATGGTTCATCGTCATAATACCATTTTGGATTTAGATGCTGTCGCCCGCCAGCGCCATCGCGAATTGAGCGGTGGTTTAGAAGGGCTGCGCTTGCATTACGCTCCCAGTTTCGATCTCTACAAACGCCCGCAACCTAACTATCAGCTGCCGCTGCTGATGGAAGAGTTGGTTCCGTACAGTACTGCCGCGCCGCCGGTTAAAGAAGTGCGCGAAACCTTCAGCAGCTATCTGATCAACGCCCGTCAAGAAGAGATAAACCGGGGGGTGACGGTTGTTGGCCCCCATCGCGATGACTTTCATTTTCTGGTCGATGGCATTGACATGACCATGTACGGGTCGCGCGGCCAGCAGCGCACAGCAGCCTTGAGCACAAAACTGGCCGAAGTATCGCTGATGAAGCAGACCACTGGTGAAACACCGGTGCTGCTCTTGGATGATGTTATGAGCGAATTGGATGCCAATCGCCGTGAGCAGGTGATCCACATTGTGGATCAGGCCGGTCAAGCCCTTTTAACCACGACCGATTGGGAAGATTTTAGCCAAGATTTTAGACAGCGGGCCAAACTCTATTCTGTGGCGATGGGCCGTTTGGATTTTGTTGAAGCCCCTTAAATATTGCCGAATTTTTATATTTGTCTAATACTTCGCTGCTATACTTACCTTGTTCTCAAGGCTAAGGAGAGAGTGCTAATTCATGAATAACAAGATTTTAGTCGTTGAAGACGAACCTCAAATTGCCAATTTTATCAAACGAGGGTTACGTCGCGAAGGCTATAATGTTCTGGTGGCTCCCGATGGCGAGACAGGCTTGGATATGGCGTTTGGTGACTTACCGGATTTGATTATTCTCGATATCATGCTGCCGGGCATCGATGGCTTATCGGTATGTCGGCAAATTCGAGAAGGTGAACTTCAAACGCCGGTACTGATGCTGACCGCTAAAGACGCTGTGCCTGATCGGGTGGCCGGATTAGAAGCCGGGGCTGATGATTATCTGGTAAAACCGTTTGCTTTTGAAGAGCTTTTGGCTCGGGTGCGGGCCTTAGGTCGGCGGCGAGCGCCTATCGAGTCGGATGCGCCGCTGAATTTTGCCGATCTAACCCTTGATCCTACTACCCGCATGGCCAAACGCTCCGAACGCGTTATCGAACTGACCGCTAAAGAATACGATCTGCTGGAGCTATTTATGCGCCATCCCAATCAAGTACTCACGCGCGATCAAATTTACGATCGCATTTGGGGCTATGATTTTGGGGGCGAGTCGAATATTATTGAAGTTTATGTTAGATATCTTCGCTCAAAACTCGAGGAAAATGGGGAGCCTCGCTTGCTCCATACCGTTCGAGGCGTAGGGTACGCCCTGCGCGAAAATTAGACCGTCTCTACGCTTATGCCGATACGTATCCGTTTGACTCTGTGGTACACATTTCTTCTGGCCGCTATTTTAATAGCGTTTGGATCGCTTTTGTATGCGCTGCTTTCCTATACAATGCGCGATCAGGTCGATCGTAATTTGAAGGATCGTGCCCAACAGATAGGCAATCAACTCACCAATAAGGCCGTTTTCTTAGAAACCGGCGAAGTCGTTTTGCCCTCGGTCAACGTCTTCTCATCGCCGGCAATTTTTATTCAGGTTATCAATGCCGATGGTGAAGTGCTCTCAACTTCAGGCAACCTTGAAGGCCGTCGATTTCCCAATCGCCAAGAGATTAACGCCGTCAACCAGAATGGGCAGGCCGTCTACAAAACTGTAACGGTTGAAAATACACCCATCAGGGTTTACAGTGCCCCGATTATTATTGGCCCACCATCGCAGGTGGTCGGTGCGGTGCAGGTGGGGCAGTCGATGAAAACTATTGAAACCACGCTGCAAATAATGCTGCTTTTTCTTGTTAGTGGTATCGTTATTACGTTGGTGATTGCCGGTTTGGTTGGTGCATTTTTGTCGTGGACCGCGTTGCGACCTATCGACAAATTAACCCAAACCGCGGCGCGTATTGTTAGCGCCCAAGATCTAAAGCAGCGATTGCCCATCCCCAAAACGAACGATGAGATTAGCCGCTTGACGATGACGATGAACAGCATGCTGGAGCGGCTTGATAAGTTTTTTCAGGCGCAGGTTCGCCTTAGTGCCGATGTCTCTCACGAACTGCGGACACCGCTCACCGCTATTCGGGGCAATGTTGATTTGCTAAGACGCGGTGCGGCTAACGATCCGGATGAGTTGGCCGAAGCCCTGGGTATTATCGACGGTGAACTTGATCGGATGTCGCGGATCGTGGCCGATTTACTCTTGCTTTCTCAAGCCGATGCCGGACTTAGTTTGCGCTTAGAGACGGTCGAGTTGGATACGGTTATCCTCGAAGTCTATCGTCAGGCGCGGGTTATTGCCAACGGGATTACCATTCAACTCGGCCATGAAGATCAAGCGATTGTGCAGGGTGATCCTGATCGGCTCAAACAGCTCTTAATCAATCTCATGACAAACGCTATTAAGCATACCCCTTACGATGGCTCAATTAGCCTCTCGCTCTATCGCGATAAAGATTGGGTGCGCGTCACTGTTGAAGATACAGGTCGTGGGATCGCTCCCACGGCGCTGCCTCATATTTTCGAGCGTTTCTACCAGGCCGCCGACTCAGAAAATCAGGCGGGCAGCGGGTTGGGGCTGTCTATTGCTCAGTGGATTGCCAAAGCGCACGGTGGGCAAATTACCGTCACCAGCGAGTTGGGTATCGGTTCAACATTTACTCTGTGGCTGCCCAACACTCTGGAAAAACCCAATACGAAACCGATGGAAGTTTTAGCGATGCAAGATGTCTATTAAGCTTTCTACGTTACTATCAGCGCTGCCCGACTATCAGCTTGCCCACTTTATTGCTCCCTCATCCATTGAAATCGATAAACTCACATCTGACTCACGCCAGGTGGCTAGCGGCACGTTATTTGTTGCCTATTCAGGCGTCAGTGTCGATGGGCATCGGTTTATAGCTGATGCTATTGTTAAAGGCGCAGCGGCGGTTGTTTGTGAGCAAAAACCTGCTAATCTCCCTTCTTTGCAAATTCCCATTGTGGTTGTGCCTAACGGCCGCGAGGCGCTAGCCCATTTAGCGGCGGTCTGGTATGGTTTTCCGGCTCGACACATTGCGACTGTGGGGATCACCGGCACCGACGGCAAAACAACAACAACCAATTTTCTCTACGCTATGCTGCGGGCGGCTGACAAAAAAGTTAGCATGATTAATACCGTCAATGCGGTTATTGGCGATACGGTTCTGGAAACCGGCCTGCACACCACCACCCCCGACGCTCCCGACGTACAGCGCTATCTCAGGCAAATGGTCGAAGCCGATACCGAATTGTGTTTATTGGAAACAACATCGCATGGTCTGGCCCAGCATCGGGTTACTGCATGCGAATTTGATGTGGCCGTTGTAACAAACATCACCCACGAACACCTCGACATTCACGGCTCGCTTGAAGCCTATCGGGCAGCGAAGGCATCGCTGTTTGAGTCGCTGGCTTTTGCCATTGACAAAGGTATTCCCAAAACGGCCGTGCTTAATTGTGACGATTGGTCGTTTGAGTATCTCAAGGCGAAACTGGCTCCGCTGAGTGTCAATTGGATCGGCTACAGCCTTAAAAATCACGCTGAAGCGCGGATTACGGCCCATAATATCTCTATTCAGCCCGACAAAACGATCTTTACAGTTCAGGGGCCAACCTATCATTTTGAAGCTCAAACGCCGCTCATCGGCGATTATAATATTAGCAACTGTCTGGCGGCTGCGACGGCCGCCATTGAAGTGTTGGGTGTCTCCGTTGAAGACGCTTGTCAGGGCATCGCCACCTTACCGGGCGTACCGGGCCGTATGGAGCGTATTCATGAAGGTCAACCCTTTACCGCGATTGTTGATTTTGCCCACACCCCTAACTCTCTTAAGCGTTCACTAACTACAGTGCGCCAAATTACTTCGGGACGGGTCATCGCTGTTTTTGGTTGTGCCGGGCTGCGTGATGTTGAAAAGCGGGTGTTGATGGGCGAGATCGCGGCCGAATTGGCCGATATCACCATCATCACGGCTGAGGATCCGCGTACGGAAAGCCTTGAGGCGATTATCGACGAAACCGCCCAAGCGATGCTGCGCAAAGGGGCTGTCGAAGGCCAATCGTTCTACCGTGTGCCCGACCGCGGCCAGGCGCTTTATCGGGCTACACTACTGGCCGAACCCCATGATGTTGTTATTGCTTTGGGTAAAGGCCACGAACAAAGTATGTGTTTCGGTCAGATTGAATATCCGTGGGATGACCGCGAGGCGTTGAGGGCCGCACTGCATGGTAGACCGCTATTAACCCTGCCTTCGGCCGATATCGACTTAAATTAGTCAAGTGACCTGATAGATATGTGTATATAAAAGGAGTCGTCATCAAGATGGGACACCCCAAAATTTTTGATGCGACTCCTTTTTGACTTACATTCTGTGTTTGTCTTAGCTGGTAAATTTTTACCAGTAGGGCTTACGCAAAAGCAGGTGACAGTCACTTATTGGTCATAAATCAGCATTGGATTAGCCCAAATAGATCGATTTAGGACGTCCAAGTGACTGTCACCTTTAAAACTGCGTAAGTCATAACCAGCTATCTTTATTCGGTTTTATCCCGGTATTGTGTCTTTCAGATTATCCTGAAATTCTTTCCGAAACTTTCGAATCTTCGGATCGATCACAACGCGACAGTAAGGTTGGTTCGGGTTGCGATTGAAGTAATCCTGATGATAGCCTTCGGCTTCATAGAATTTTGTCAAGGGTGAAATTTCGGTCACGATAGGGTTACGCCATAGGCCGGAAGCATCCGTTTCACCTTTTGACTTTTCAGCGATGGCTTTTTGTTCGTCATCGTGATAAAAAATCACCGAACGATACTGTGTGCCAACATCGGCCCCTTGCCGGTTAAGCGTGGTGGGATCGTGCGTTCGCCAAAATACGTAGAGTAAATCCTCGAAAGAAATTATGTCGGGATCGAATGTGATCTGCGTTACTTCGGCGTGACCGGTTGTGCCCATACACACTTGTTGATAAGTGGGGTTGTTGACCGATCCGCCGGCATAGCCGGAAACTACTTGATGAACACCCTTTAAATTTTGAAAAACTGCCTCAGTACACCAAAAACAGCCTGAGCCAAATGTTGCTTTTTTAAACTTGTCTGTCATAGTTCTCCTCGATATCGATACTTGTACCTACAATAGGATTGGTAGACTATAGCCCTTGAGCCAATAAGGCAGCAAAGAAGCTTTATAATCCCCTAAAACTGCCATTACATACTAGAATTATAAGATATAGAAATTAAATTTTTATAACAAAAAGGCATTGTCTTTTTGAGAGTGCGAAATTTTTGTTTTCGCACAAAAAAAGCTCTATGCCGTTAACGATGAGCACAGAGCTTTTTGTAGTGAGTTCTTTTGAAGATATTTCGTAATAAATGGGTATTTATGATACCGTTATATTATAAAATTGAAAATTTACGTTAAAAAAGCCAAATTACAAGTAATCAATATCTATCAAATGATCTCACCAAGGGCAGATGCGTTGTTTACCAAACGCCGCCGGCCCCACGAGGGTTTTGCATTACATAAACAATGTTACTAAAGACATTTCCAACCACTGGACCAAGTACAAGAAGTATAGCAATAACAACAACTGCAATCAAAACAAGAATAAGCGCATATTCGACCAAACCTTGGCCCTCTTCTTGAGGTAGAAATAACATGTATACTCTATCGGCCTCCTTTCTGTAAGATTAACTAGCCTAACGCATATAAAACGTTACGCTTTAGTTGCATTGTAACATGAAAAATGTTGATTGTCTTCTCTTACAGTAAAAGTATTCCCCTATTTAGTTTAACGTATTAGAAAGAAGTGTATATAGGCCTTATGGCCTATTGATCTCTGCCTTTACAATTCTATCGGCAACTAAAACCGTATCGGTTCGTAGAAAACCTACAACTTCAACCCTATCCCCCTCTTGAGGATTACCCTGAATGGTTAGCCCTTCTTCAGGAAGAAATATAGTAACCCCCTCGATAACCCACAAGTTTTCGCCTTTTGTATCTAAAGTTCCCGTGAATTCAACAACCGCTGCTCTGTTTTGGCGCATTAATTCTTCTATCTCAATTAAACGCTCTCGGTGAAAATTGTTTTCTAATGTTTCTCGGGAATTTTGGTCAAATATAAATGATAGTCTTACGTTTTCAGAAATTCGCTTGACGCTGTACAGTAAGTCACCAGGAATGCTATTTCTAGAAGCAAAACTAAAAATAAATATCGCCATTATTAATGTTAAAGCAATAGTAATACTGACCGTGACTAAATCATTGAAGAAAGCTTTTCGAGTAAATCGCCGGCGCACAATGGACAAAACAGCCTGTTTTTTATCCCTAAAAGTGGGAAGTTTAGGCGGAAGTTCAGCTGCTTGGACTAAATATTGATGGCGCAAAATTTCTTTTCGCTCGGAGGGTACGAGCGTTGGGTCAGGATCGGCTAACACCATGGCGGCATAAAGAAGTGGTCGTAATTCCTGCGCGTAGTCAGGGGTTTCGGCCAGGATCTCCTCAATGGGTACTCCAGCTTGTAGGGCAGAGATACTTTCATCTAAGATAGATTCAAATCTATCCATCCTGATGTACCTCCTTGGGCATTACGCGTGCTAATGCGGCTAAAGCACGGTGCTGTAAAGCTTTTACTGCTCCTACTGATTTATCCATAATTTGGGCTGTATCTGCTAAACTTAATCCTTGACCAAATCGCAGAGCTATCACGTCTTGTTGTTCTTCCGTTAGCTCAAGAAGTGCTTGTTTTAGCGCTGGCGCGAGTTGGGCTTTGTATACGTGGTCCGTTAATGAGGGAGTATCGGCCACAATGTCATCAAAAAGAGGCACCGTTGTTACTTTTTGTTTAATATGGTCGGCTGTCAAATTTCGGGCTACAGCATAAAGCCAACCACTGAGTGAGGTTTTAGGTGGTTTGCCATGCTTGAGTGCCTTGAGCAGGGCCAAAAAAACTTCTCCGGCCAAATCGGCGGACGCGTCAGAGTCCCCCAGGCGATAGTTGATGTAGTGATAAATCTGGTTGAAGTACCGATCATGAACTTCAGCCAGAGCTTGCTGATCGTGAAGCTTAATTCGCTCTAGCAGTGAAAGTTCGTCTTCCAAGGTTGGGGTGTCTCCTTTCAACGTGAACCACCTTATTCTTAAGTCTTGTTTTTTAAGAAAAGGATGCGGTTCAGGACAGAGAGTTAAAAAATA
>JAGRBY010000930.1 GCA_020433835.1 Anaerolineae bacterium
TTATTGACCTCCTTGGAATCCATATTGAGCCTAACTTTTACCATTTTGCACCAGTTGGATTAAAACGTAATTAACCGGGCCGGGCCGCCGGGTTGGCTCGATAAAACGTCTTGTACGCCGGGAATATTTCGGGCCTCTGCCTCAACTTCCGCTGCGTAGGGGGCCTCACAAATAAGATGAACATTGGGGCCGGCATCGATGGTAAAATAGACCGGCAGCCCCTCGCGCCGCCACTGTTGAGCCGCCTGGATGAGCGCCATCGTGGCCGGATTCCAGTAATAGAGAGGCGGTTGACCCGACATCATGACCGCGTGCATGATGATCGTGTCTTGTTCGATGACCGGCCCCATCGCGGCTAAATCGCGGGCCAACAACGCCTGGCGGCACGCGGCCAGCCGCTCTTCAGCCCCGACAATTCGGGCTTGCTGGAGCGAACTGGTAGCGGCCACCGCATGCCCGCCGGTCGAGCCGACCGCTTTGTGTTCTTGGCTGACAATCACCACCAGATCGCGCAGATCCCAATACTCCGGCCCGGCGATGCTGTTGGCGACGGAGGTGTGATCATCGCCGGTGAGCCACTGGCAGTACCCGCTGGGTACCGACCGACTGGCCGAACCCGATCCCCGTCGCGCCAGCCGCGAGAGCGCCGCTTCATCGAGCCTTAACCCGGCCGCCGCCGCCCCGGCCACACTCAAAGCCGCAAACGCCGCCGCCGATGAGGCGATGCCGGAGCCAACCGGAAAGTTGCTGGCCGACTCGACGCGAGCGCCCAGCGTCACATTTGCCTCGGCACGAATGAGATCGAGGCTGTCGCTAACCCGCTTGAGGCCCGGCCCTCTGACTTTGGCGCCGTTGATCGTCAGTTGATCGCCGGTTAGATCAGCATCAAAGGTAACGGTCGTCACGGTGTACAAATCGGCCAAATTCATCGACAGCGAGCCGTTAGCCGGTAATCGCAAAGCATCATCAACATTGCCCCAATATTTTATAAAGGCAATGTTGGGATGCGCCAGCGCCGTTGCCCGTCGCTCGCGGGCAGCCGCGGCCTGGAGTTCGGCCTGCTCATTTTGGTCGATGATCCGTGGAACATTTGTGATTTTAGAAAGTATGGATGGCATTTATGGTATCCTAACGTTGGCAAAGATAAACTGTTTAAATTGTACCGCATGGTTTGGAAATTGGGCTAATCGGTTAAGTTGACTTGCCAATAAAAAAGCCCCGTCATCATCATGACGAGGCTTCAAGTTTAAGTAAGATTCGTCCCTACTCCCTACTCCCTACTTCGACTCAGCGACTTCAATAGAGGCGTCTTGCACAGAGAAGGAGGATAGGAATGGGGTGCTGTCTGCAAAGGATGTTTGTTCGCCTTCAACAACAACCAGTTGGTAGAGGCGGTTGCCGGCTACAAAAGTTTGAACCTGACCCTGCGCCCCGGCGGCTACCGGACTTGCCGGAATAGTGAATGCGGTTTGCCAGCCTTGATGACCGGCCATCGAGACGGTTTCACCAGCAACTAAACGCTCGGCGGTTAGCAATTTTACCTTATCGTAGGTGTCGGCTAAGGTGCTGTCAAACTGGCGGGCGATACCTTTGAATACGACATCGAACACTTTTGCCGCTTCTTCCGCTATCTGAGCCTGGTTCATATCGGCCTTATCTAAATCGCGATAAGCCACCACGTAGGTTGCCGAGTCGCTTACGGATTTATAGGTGTGAACCATACTTTCGGCAGATTCACCCGATAAAAACTGCGTTCCTTCATCGGGATAATCGGGCAGTGAGACAGTAAATTGCCCTTCCGGCGAGGTGAAATCAAGCCACGGCGTTTCTACCTCAGCCGCAGACCCGGTTTCTATAGCTTCTTCTTCGGGAAGCGGCGTCGCTTGCGTACAGGCCACGACGGCAACCAGGGTGAAGATCGTTACAACCGTAAGAAATAGTTTGTTAAGCATTGTTTGTCCTCTCTGCATACATCTATAAAACGCATTGAATCTAACGGAATTGTTTGACACTGTGCTTGCCAGTTTAATCAGTAAGCGTTTATTTATCGTTAATTGACCATTAATTGACCATTAATCGTTCAATGCATGAGGAAAGGGTAGTTAGGTGGGTGGGTAATAACTATGCAAGCTTTGTCGCTCCAAATATTTCCATTATTGTTACAATTTATGCGATGTACCGCCCAAAAACTGCGATGGACCGCCGAAAAAGTGCCATGGACCGTTGCAAAAGTGCCATGGACCATGAAAAATTAAGAATGGACCGCGAAGAATTAAGCATGGCCCAACGCAACGGCAAGATTTACTTTCATTCTACGACCATGAACCAATGCAATACAACGCTGAACAAACAAAAAACACAATGTACCGAGAAGAATTAAGGATGAACCAATGCAACGGCAAGATTTACTTTCATTCTACGACCATGAACCAATGCAATACAACGCTGAACAAACAAAAAATATAATGTCCCCTCAACAAAGTTCAATAATTGGTATTTTTCCAACAATGTCCCCCACTTTTATAGCCGTGGACGCCCCTTTTCTAACCAAGAGCGGTCGATCACCCTGACCATCTGCCTCGGCAAGCCGCTTGATCAACCCCGAATCAACCATGAACCATTCTGAGATCGATTTGTGATTTACGAATGACGATTTACGAATAAGTTTTGTCAGAGAAATCTAATCGAAAATCGTAAATCCAAAATCGTAAATCGTCAATCGTCATTTATCCCTCATAATTCCTA
>JAGRBY010000931.1 GCA_020433835.1 Anaerolineae bacterium
CATGTATGGCCAAGGTGTTATAGCTAGCGCGCAAGAAGATGCTTTTGACTGGAAAAGCGACTGGGCGGTGGCTGATGATTTCTCAATTAATATCGATACGGAAGGCTATAGCTTACCCACAGCTATAGCCTTTGTGCCCAACCCCGGTGACGACCCCAAAGACCCACTCTATTTTGTCACTGAAATTAGAGGCCAGGTCAAAGTTGTTACCAACGACAGAACCATTTATACCTTTGCCGAGGACTTTTTTGATCTGCAGGTCAAAGAAGAACTGCCTTCCGGTCAGGGTCAGGGCGGCCTGGCCGGTATCTGTCTGGAACCGGAACATGGTTACGTGTATGTGACCTTTAGTTATCAAGATAAAGCCAAAATTCTCAGAAACAATATCATGCGTTTTGAAACAGAACCGGGTACATTTGCCATTAAACCTTCATCACAAACCGCATTTACCGATATTTTCGTCAACGCTGAGTCAGGGCTGGCCCACCAAATTGGACCTTGCCAAATCAATAATGATCTCCTCTATGTCAGCGTCGGCGAGGCCTGGCAGACTAGTAAATCTCAAGACCTTGATGTGATGGTGGGTAAAGTTATTCGCATGACCCTTGACGGGAAACCTGTCCCGGAGAACCCGTTCTATGAAGATGATGACATTAGTAAAACCGCCAATTTTGTCTGGGCTTATGGCCTCAGAAATCCATTTAGCCTGAAAATTGTCGATGATCGCGTCTTTGTCGCCGACAACGGACAGAACATCGACCGCTTCATGGAACTTCACGAAGGCCAAAACTATTTCTGGAATGGCAACGATTGGAGTATCGCCACCAATGCCGACTTTATCTTTAGCCCCAGTCTGGCCCCGGCGCAGATGGATTATCTGTCTGGCGACTCGACCCTATTTCCTGAAGAATATGGAAATACCTTTTTCCTGGCCATTTCCGGCTGGGTGGCTCGCGGCAAAATTCCCGGCATCGTCACCCTTAAATATGGACTGGACGAAAACCGGCTGGTCGCGGTGCCTGAATATTTCCTAAAGTATCGCAGCAGTCCCGAGCAAACGCTGGCCGGACTGGCCTTCGGACCCGATGGTCTGTATATCGTCCCGATTTTACCCAATCAGGCCGGGGAAACAGCCATTCTAAAGATCGCGTACGAGCCGGACGTGGGACACCCATTTCAGGTTATGCAAACCGATGATCCAAAAGCGCTCCTCACAGAAAAAGGCTGCTTAGGCTGCCATAGCATCGGCAACGAAGGAGGATTTGGCGGAGCGGCCGGTCCCAATCTAGAGCGAGACCCATTGGTCGAACGGCTTCAAGCCCGGCTCGACGCGCCTTCGTATAAACTGGTGGTGGACGAAGCCAACAAATTAGACCGGGAGCCCTTCATTTCGTACAAAGAGGCCAGAGAAGAAGTCCTGGCTGCTGAGGGTATGGACAAAGTCAAATCATGGGTCAAATACCACATCCTTGAACCCAAATTTGATAACGCCTACTCTCAAATGCCCAATATGGGCTTAACTGAACAAGAAGCAAGCCTGGTTACCGATTACCTGCTAAAACCCAATCAAGAAGATACGGATCAAAGTTTCTTGACCAGTTTGAGAAAACAACTGCTTCCTCGAGACTTGAGCGGACGGCATCTTATTTTCTCCTTTGCCATCGGATTTGTGGTAGCCGTATTGTTGGGGGTAGCTTGGTGGTTAGTGCGAACCTTTATCTGGAAATAAAGGTAAAGAACATCAACAGTGGCTGGGAGGCCAAATGATTTTTCACGAAACCAAACTTGAAAACGCCTACATCATCGACATCCAAAAGCACCAAGACCAACGCGGCTTTTTTGCCAGAGCCTGGTGTCAAAATGAATTTGAAGCTCACGGTCTGGTGCCCCGCTTGGTGCAGACCAATATCTCATACAACAAAGTGAAAGGTACCTTGCGCGGTATGCATTACCAAATGGCCCCACACGCCGAAACAAAATTAGTGCGGTGTACGCGAGGCGCTATCTTCGATGTCATTATCGACCTCAGACCAGACACAGCCACTTACAAACAGTGGTTGGGTGTGGAACTGACCGCGGCGAATTACAGAATGCTCTATGTTCCGGAGGGGTTTGCTCACGGCTTTATAACCCTGGAGGACAACGTCGAAGTGACTTATCAGGTTTCTCAATTTTACACCCCCGAAGCCGAAAGCGGGGTGCGATACAACGACCCGGCTTTTGGGATCGAGTGGCCGGTGGCGGTAGCTGTTATTTCCGATAAAGACAAAAGCTGGCCGGATTATGTCTCGCTGAGATAACTGCCGGTTAGCTTTCGCTGATCAAAAGTATTCTAACACTACGAAACGAAATGGAATTCATATACCATGATTATTGTTGACAAGGCTTTGGAAAAGCGACAGGCCGACCACAACCCGATACGCGTGGGCATGATTGGGGCCGGATTTATGGGGCGAGGCATTGCCCTGCAAATTTGCAATTATGTACCGGGTATGGAGTTGGTGGCTATTTCCAACCGAAATATCGACGCCGCGCGGCGGGCCTACACGGAAGCCGGCATAGACCAAGTCCGTGAAGTGACAACCGTCTCTCAACTGGAAGAGACAATTGCTCAAAATCAGTACGCTGTCACCGAAGATGCGCTGCTGCTATGTCAGGCCGACGGTATTGATGCTATCATCGAGGTGACTGGGGCCGTTGAATTCGGCGCACAAGTGGTGCTGATCGCTATTGAGCATGGCAA
>JAGRBY010000932.1 GCA_020433835.1 Anaerolineae bacterium
GAACCAAGCCTGGGACAAAAAGTTATCAACAAACTCTTAGAAGGCTTTGGCAACCTCAATGCCATTCCCGACTTTGTGCTCGACAACGTCGGCCGATTAAGAGGCTTAGGTGATATCGCAAAAAATCTCACGAAATTTCAATTTGGCGAATTATCGAGTATAGGCAAGATTGGCGGGGTTTTAAGCGTTCTCACCGGCGGGGCCGGAGCCTATTTTGAAATAAAAGACCAACTGGCTAAAGGTATGGATTTTGCCGAAGCCTTAAGCCGCGAAGCCGGTGAAGCCACCGCCGAAGTTGAAGCTCGGTTAGCACTCTACGCTATTCCCGGCGTGAATATTCTCACCGCCGTACACGACATCGCCCACCTGACCGGCATCTCCGACACCGACTACATCGAGAAGTACATCGGCGAACCGGTTGGTGCCGCCGCCAATTTCATCTCCAATAAAATGGCTGATGAGATGTTTGAAACGGAGAAAACTATCCGCTCGGTTTTACCTGATGTTATTGAAGACCATGTGCCTGACTTTGCCATTCAGGGCGTATCGGCCGTCGGCGGCTTTGTATCGACTCTCAACCCAATCTCGGGTATAAGATCGCTTTTTTAAGCATATATTGTAACTATTAGATGAAATAAGAGGACCAAATCATTATGAATACCGAATCGTTATCCGCAATTTCCATTCACTTTACACCCGAGGAGCTGATCATTCTCCTTGAAGGGTTGGGCGATGCTCAATTGTTTGGCTTCTCCCGTGAGAAGTTCGATGCGTTGCCAAAAGACCACCAAGAGGTGGCCTTAAACGTCGCCAAACGCGGTCTCATTGCCCGGGGCTTAATGATTGTCGATGAGCAAGGCCGCGAAAAGGTGCAGGCCATGGCCCTGGGCGTTATTGTACCCAGCGTCAGCCCCGATCACTCCGTCATTATCGTCAGAAACCCGAGCGATAAACCCGGCCAGGTCTACTACTTCCACTCGGTGCCCGATGTTTACGTCGTTTACTTTGGTACGCCGTTAGCCACTTACCACTTCAATCTCTTGCGCGGCCAAGACACCTATGAACAAGGCATCTCCAATGTTCTGGATTTAGGTGAGGTCGATACCTACAGCCCCGTCTCCTTCCGTCTACCCAGCGACCTGTTCGACCAGGCCCAGAACGCAGCCCGCACCGGCGGCGCAGACGCGGCCCGCACCGTATTAAGCCAGACTAATCTCGATCAGGACACGTTAAATGAACTGGTATCTACTCTCGGCGCACCGTTTGAATTCAAAGCCATCACCGCCATCGACCACACCACTCCCGAACCAACCTTAAATGTCTTGACTATCTTACACGGTCACAACGGCTTATGGGCCATCGAACAAGCAGCGGACAACAAGAGTGACCTGGTCATTCAACGGGCATCGGCAGCCGTTATTCAAGAAAAGGTTCAGCAATTGCGTAGCGCGCAGCCGGTGGCGGTTTAGGGTAATCGATGGGTCCAGTTTACTTAACCGGTTCTATCACCCAACCTGTCCAGGTATTTGAATCACTGAACCACTGAATTTTATGAGTTCACTGAAATGTACATGATTTTCAGTGAACTCAGCTCTATCAGTGTTTCAGTGATTCATCTTGCGCTTCAACCTATTCCATAGGACGCCGATTAACGCTGATTTCCCCACATTTCATCTTTTATCAGCGTTACTCTGCGAAAATCAGCGTCCTATTCTCATCACGCTTGTTGGAAAACATCTCTCATAGGTATGCTGTCTGCTGACACTACATTCTCCATTCATCTTCAAAAGTTCACTCTCTCCCTCTCCTTGAACTGCCCAATTTCTCCCTTTGTGCTACAATACCGGCTTGATAAAACGTAATGAGACCTCCGAACGTTGAGAGACCTGACAGGTTTTCGACGATAACGTTCGGAGTAAGTCAAGTTGCAATCGACCATAACCTTACATCTAACGATGCGTTGTAAAACCTGTCAGGTCTGATTCAATGCCTTTCAAATCACTATCCAAAAATCATATACGCCTGCTCGGTCTGGCGCTTATGCTGGCCGGGCTGCTGCTCAATGTGTGGACGCTAACCGCCCTCTTTTCCTCAGACGGCATTCTCAGCCCGCGCAGCGTGGTCATCATCTGGATAGCCGATGTTGTGCTGGTGCTGGTTGGGCTAGTGCTGGCGCTTTCCGGCTCGTTGGGTACGCTGCTTAACGCGCTGATAGGCGTTATTTTCACCGCGCTGCTGCTGTATGGCATCGAGCTGTTCTACTACCGGCTCAACCACCCGAGCACACCGCCCGAAGCCAACGCCGCACCGCCGCCGGCCATCAGCCGTGAGGGCGATTACACCCAGGATTTCACCCATCCCGATGAACTGCTGGGCTACGTCGTTCGGCCCGATGCCCAAATTCACTCCATCAAAAAGATGGGCGATGAGGTCATCTACGATGTTGTCTACACCACCGACAGCTATCATCGCCGCATCACGCCGGTCGACAATCCCGAGCAGCGCGACAAATTTATGCTCTTCTTCGGCGACTCCTTCACCTTTGGCGAGGGCGTTCACGATAACGAAACCCTGCCCTATTACGTCGCCCAGGATCTGCCCGATTACATGCCCTACAACTACGGCCTCAGCGGCTATGGCCCCCAGCAGATGTTGGCCAAACTGCAAAGCGATGACCTGGCTACGGAAGTGACCGAAAGCGACGGCATCGCCATCTACATCTTCATCGATGCCCACGTCGA
>JAGRBY010000933.1 GCA_020433835.1 Anaerolineae bacterium
AGAAGATCGACAAAATAATCGACAGAATTGACAAGATTATCACGATTTTATCTATCATAATTCGGTAAATCGTGTTAATTCTGTCTAATTTTTCTTCATCGGGGTTTAGGGCAGAGCTACCTGCCCACCCATGCCAAAACGTGATCCACGAAGGCACACCAAGGCACACCAAGGGTTTTTCTTCGTGACACTTCGTGTGCCTTCGTGGATAATACCCCCCAACTGCGCTTTCAGACCATCCCAGCTAACCTTTCTCTAGAAATTTATCCCTACGGGACAAAGGACACCTAAAATGACCTACATCATGGTCGATGTTGAAATCGACGGCCCGATCCCCAGCGATTACGCGCTGATTGCGCTGGGTGTGGTCGTAATTGAAGAAACATTAGCGCGAATCAGCCATCATCCGGTCGAAGGCGCACTTGGCAATGCCGAAGCGTTGTTGCAGATGAAAGCAATGGGCTTAAAGATAAAATGGTGATTACCATCGCCGGCGCATCAGCTTAACCTTTCGCAAAGTGGCGCTGTAAGATGGCAGATCGACCATTTATGGCCCTAATTGTCACCCTACCCGGACTGGGTGGTCTTTATTGAAGAAAATGGCGGCTTTAGCGCCCTCGAACTTTTCTTTTCTAACCTACATTGGCTCAACGCCCATCATTGACCCTGCATTTGAAGCTATTGATAGCCAATTGAGACGATCACTCCCAATTTTGATATAATTGTGATGTTTTATAGCTTAAGGGGGTTAATGATGATGGCAAACGATGTACGTTTTCAATTTCAGGATGAATTAGGAGCGCACGAACACCTTTTGTGGTCGGGCCGACCCAAAACGGGGCTGATGCTGCGGTCATCGGATATTTTTTTGGTACCCTTTAGCCTTATCTGGGGTGGCTTTGCGATTATGTGGGAAATCGGCGTCATAACGTCGGGCGCACCGCTTTTTTTTATGTTATGGGGCATTCCGTTTGTACTTGTTGGCTTATATCTTATCGGCGGCCGCTTTTTTGTCGATGCCTGGCAGCGAACAAGCATATATTATGCATTGACGAATGAACGGGTTATTATTTTATCCGGTTTACTCAATCGCAGCGTAAAAAGCCTGAGCGTAAAGACCCTTTCGGAAATTACACTCGATAAAAAGAGCAACGGCACCGGCACCATAACCTTCGGGCCAATTCATCCCTTGGGCCGGATGTATAGCGGCTTTTGGTGGCCCGGAACAGGCCGCTATGTATCGCCGGCCTTTGAAATGATCGATCATGCTCAGGAAGTTTATCATAAAATTCGCGAAGCGCAGAAAAAGGTGTAATGATGGCTCCAAACGTTAATTATCCTTCAGAAGATCCCTTTAAATCGTTAAAAGATAGAATTCATGAAAAATTAAAGGGAGAAAAGATCGATGAGCAAATCATCGGTCTGGTACAAGAGGCATGTCTCGCCTTATTGAAAAAGGAAAACATACTTCTCAGTCGCGTTGAAAAAAAACGGCTATTCCAAGCTATTTTAAAGGATGAATTGAACGATATTCTGGCGCGAATGTAAAATAAAGTCGTGTTATTGTATCCGTTGGAGTTATAGAATAGTTTGGTACGCGAAAAACTTCAACACAGAGTCCACAAAGAAGGCACAGAGTTCACAGAGGCTTTTCTTTGTGCCCTTTATGCCTTCTCTGCGTCCTCTGTGGTTTATTCTTTAAATTGCGCTCAACTATAAACGCCGGATGCCATTTCAAGCGAAGAATGAGGAGGATATCCCCATGTTATTATCTCCCCTTCAACAAAAAGCCCTCAACCACGTCAAACATACAGCAAAAACCCACCACCAAACCGCCCACGCCGAAATAAATGCCATCATAGCCCGCGCCGGGGTCGATGCGGCGCTCGTAACGGCAGCAACAGAGCGTATTCAGTCCCGTGGCCGCGTTGCGCTCCATTTTCACCCGGATCGCCTTTGTAATACGGGTCAAAGCGTCGCCGAGGCGTTATTGCAGGCCGGTATGTATCGTAATCAGTTCGAAACCGGCATTTCAAACGGGGGTTTAACCGCTTTTCGCGGCGGTCAGCGCGATAACTGGGAAAAACGGCTCTTTGATGGTGCCTATCAGCAATTGGAGGCGACAACCACCGAACGCCCGAAATATGGTGCGCTCGATGTGATGCACAACGCCGATGGCCCGGCTCCACGCTTTGGATCGTGCTATTTTTTGCTCAAGCCCGCCGTCTCGCAGCGCTGTTCGTTCACTTACCAGGATAGTTACTACGAACCGGACATCTTCGGCACCATCGACACCCTGACCGGCTTAATAGCGGCCATGCTGCGTGATGTTGAGCACAACGGAGCGTTATTTGGCGTCGAGGGCTTAACCGTCGCCACATTTTTGGCCCGATTGGCCACACTCGACTATCCGCCGGTCAATTACGCCGATAATTTTGGCCGCACGCTCGATGATTACATCGAAGCCCAAATTCACGGCCCGATTGATCTCAAAAACGACGTTGATCGGCTAATCGCCGACCCATCCTTTCAAGCGACGCCAACCGGCGACCTGTTAGCCCAAATCTGCGCCACCTACGCCATCGATCTCGACTGGCACGCCGGATTTACGCTCTATCCCCATCAAATGCCCGATGCATTTCGCGGCCCGGCCATTCCGCGCCTGGCCCATCGAATTGCGGGCGATAAAGCTATCACTGCCGCGCTGATCGGCGATGCGGCGGTCTCGCTGGTGCGCC
>JAGRBY010000934.1 GCA_020433835.1 Anaerolineae bacterium
TGGCGCAAGATTGTTCGGCAGTATCAAACTCCCTCATCCAGAGCAAGTATCTGGCAAGTATGTAATTCGTTTGTTCCCTTCTTTGTGCTGTGGATTTTAATGTACTACAGCCTTAGCTACAGCTATTTTATTACCCTGGCGTTGGCGATACCCACCGCCGGCTTTTTAATCCGCATCTTTATTATTCAGCACGACTGCGGCCATGGCTCTTTCTTTAAGTCGCGCCGGGCCAATGATTACCTCGGCACGGTATGTGGCATTCTCACTTTAACGCCCTACTACAGCTGGCGCAAAAGCCACTCTATTCACCATGCCACCGCCGGCAATTTAGAAGAACGTGGTCCGCAAGATGTATACACACTTACGGTTGATGAGTATCTGCAAAGCACGCCGTGGGAGCGATTAAAATACCGCCTCTACCGCAATCCAATTACCCTATTTGTGTTAATCCCTATGGTGCTTTTTGTAATCATCTATCGTCTGCCTATGTCCAGCACCAAAGGCGGCAAACGGGAACAGGCCAGCATCCACGCCACCAACCTGGTTTTGGCCCTTATTGTGCTGGCCTTTAGTTTAACCATCGGCTGGCAAGCCTTCCTGCTCGTTCAATTTCCGATTACGCTTATTGCCACCACCCTGGGTACGTGGATATTCTTTGTTCAACATCAGTTTGAAGATACCTACTGGGCCGATCAAGACCAGTGGGACTATAAAACGGCGGCCCTGGAAGGCAGTTCGTTTTATAAGTTACCCAAAGTGTTGCAATGGTTTACCGGCAACATCGGCTTTCATCACATCCACCACCTTAGCCCCCGTATTCCCAACTACCTCTTAGAAAAATGCCACCAAGAAAACCCGATGTTCCAAGAGGTTGTCGTTCTGACTTTATGGTCGAGTTTTGAGTCGACTTTTTTAAGCTTGTGGGATGAAGATCAAAAGAAACTCGTCAGCTTTGGCCATCTTCGCAAGATGCAGCGCTCCCTAGAGATGGCGCAAAGTTAATAGGACAGCGTAACAAGCCAGGTGACAGTCACTTTGCGACTAATATGAGCGTTCGCTTGGCCTACATAGGTCGATCTATCGCATCCAAGTGACTGTCACCTGGCTTTATGCACCGAACTGTGTAACTTCTTTTCATTGCTTGCTCGATTCTTAACCTTAGTTAGTCTCGAATTTATCGTTCTATAGTTTGAAGAATAACTAAAGTCTATTGATCATCCATTGAACCTCCTGTAGGCTTGTTTTGTTCATTCTCTCCAACCTATACTGTATATGATAGCAAAAATCAGGGTGATAAGCACATATCTGGTCATCCGTTAACGCTCAACACCTTGAGTTATTTCAACTTTACCCCAGCCATCAGGAGAAGTTATTTTCAATGGTACGCAAGTTTCTCATCATCTTTATACTGATAATAGGGAGTGGCTGCCAACAGTCCACCCCGGCTGCGCAAGAAGCATCCCAACCGGCTGAAGATCAAACACTGCCGCAGAGTGGGACGCTTACAATTTACTCAGGCCGCAGCGAAAGCCTGGTTGGGCCGCTGCTGGAGCGGTTTAAAGAAGAATCCGGCCTTGATGTCGAAGTCCGCTACGGCGATACCGCTGAAATGGCCTCGACCATTTTGGAAGAAGGGGCTAACAGTCCCGCCGATGTCTTCTACGGCCAGGATGCGGGCGCACTGGGCGCATTGGCCAAAGCAGGACGCTTTACGCCACTGCCGGAAGCCATTCTCAATCAGGTTGAACCCCGCTTCCGTTCGCCCGAAGGCGTGTGGGTAGGCACCTCCGGTCGAGCCAGAACGGTTGTCTACAACACCGATCTCTTAACCGAAACCGATCTCCCGGACGACATCTTCGGCTTTTGCGACTCGCACTGGCTGGGGCGCATTGGCTGGGCACCGACCAACGGCTCCTTTCAGTCTTTTATTACGGCCCTGCGCGTTGTAGAAGGCGAAGAGCGTGCTCGTGACTGGCTTTTCTGCATTCAATCGAACGATCCACTGGTCTTCCCCAACAACTCGGCCATTGTAGAAAGCGTCGGCAGCGGCGAAATTGAGGTTGGCTTTGTCAACCATTACTATCTGTTCCGCTATCTGGCCGAAGACCCCAACTACCCGGCGGCTAACTACTTTCCGCGCTCCGGTGATGTCGGGTCGATGATTAACGTCGCCGGGGTGGGCATCATCAACACCACCGACAATATGGACGCCGCCGAAACGTTCGCCCGGTTTCTGCTGCAAGCCAACGCTCAGGAATACTTTAACACCGAAACCCATGAATATCCGCTGGCCGCCGATATCCCGACCGATTCGCTGCTGCCACCGCTCAACAGCTTTAACAGCCCGGACATCAACTTGAATAATCTTGACGATCTGGACGGTACGCTTCAGTTGTTGCAAGAAGTGGGTATTCTGTAAGGCGGTAGCTCTGCACTAAACCGTGGTGAAAAAAAAATTAGACAGAATTGACAAGATTATCGCGATTTTATCAGTCATAATTTGGTAAATCTTGTTAATTCTGTCGATTATTTTGTCGATCTTCCGTCGTTCTCACATCTCCACGATTTAATGTTGCTACCTGTAAGGCGCTATCACCAAAAAATTTTGTTTTCGATACAGCAAAACCGGAGACTCGTCACCAGAATCTCGTTTTCGATATAGCAAAAACAGAGTCGCTCAAAAAAATCTCCGGTTTTGCTACAGCTTGACCGAGGATGCGTCGCAGGAATCCGGCTT
>JAGRBY010000935.1 GCA_020433835.1 Anaerolineae bacterium
CGGGCAATCGAGTCGGGCAGAACTTTCATATAGTCGGAAGAGGCCACAAATACCCCTTGTTGATCTTTGAGACATTGCGAGATGTATGATTCCTGCGGCTCTTCATTGGGATGGAGCAAATTCCAGCGCTCAACGTTAAGGGCATCGGATCGCAGCTGTTTGTAGCTGGTAACACTCCACACATCCGCGGCGACGTTGTAATCTTCTTCCAGCACTTGTTGGGCTTTCAGAACCTCGTTTAAGATCGAACCACTGCCGAAAAGCTGGGCACGCATTTTCGGTTTCTTTATCTGGGAGGTTTTGTATTTATACATCCCTTTCAGGATACCCTCTTTGATGGCTTCTCGATCCTCACCCATTTTTGGCTGCGCATAATTTTCGTTTTCGACGGTCAAATAGTAAAAGACACTCTCTTGCTCCTCATACATTCGACGAATACCATCGCGCACAATAACCGCAATCTCATAGGCAAAGGCCGGGTCATAGGCCATTAAGGTTGGAATGGTTGAGGCCAAAACGTGGCTGTGGCCGTCTTGGTGCTGTAAACCTTCGCCGGCCAGCGTGGTGCGGCCGGCAGTGGCACCCACCAGGAAGCCCCGCGTCCGTAGATCGGCGGCGGCCCAGACCAGGTCGCCAACGCGTTGGAGACCGAACATTGAGTAATAAATGAAGAACGGGATGTTGTTGATGCCATGCGTAGAATAGGCCGTTCCCGCCGCGATAAACGAGGACATCGCCCCGGCTTCGGTGATACCTTCTTCAAGGATTTGGCCGTCTCTGGCCTCTTTGTAGTAAAGCAAACTATCGGAGTCGACCGGTTCGTACAGCTGGCCGGTGTGGGCGTAGATGCCGCACTGACGGAAAAGCGCCTCCATACCAAAGGTGCGGGCTTCATCTGGTACAATTGGCACAATCAGGTCACCCACTTCTTTATCGCGCAGCAGCTTGGTAAGCACCCGGACAAAGGCCATGGTAGTTGAAACCTCGCGGTCGCCGGTGCCATCGTAAAACTCTTCGAACAACTTTTCATCAGGCGTTTTGAGTACAGCCTGGCTTTTCCTATTGCGGCTGGGCACATAACCGCCCAGCACCTGACGCCGTTCGTGCAGGTATTGCATCATGCGGCTGTCTTCAGGGGGGCGATAGAAGGGCGCTTTTGCCAGGTCATCGTCAGAGATAGGAATGCCGAAGCGGGTGCGGAATTCGCGGACTTCTTCTTCGTTTAGTTTTTTCTGCTGGTGGGTAATATTTTTCCCTTCGCCGGCTTCACCAAGGCCATACCCCTTAATCGTTCGGGCCAGAATGACAGTTGGAGAACCGGTATTTTCAACGGCTGCTTTATAAGCTGCATATACCTTTTCGGGATCGTGACCACCCAGACGCATCCGGCTTATCTTTTCATCCGATAAATGCTCGACCATCTTCATCAGGCGCGGATCGACGCCGAAGAGATGCTCACGGATGTATGCCCCACCGGCCACGCTAAACTTTTGCGACTCACCATCAACAATTTCACCAAAACGCTTGACCAGTAAACCCTCGTGATCCTGAGCGAGAATGGGATCCCAATCGCCGCCCCAAATCACTTTGATAACGTTCCAGCCGGCACCCCGGAAAATAGTTTCCAGGTCTTGAATGACCCGGCCATTACCGCGTACCGGGCCGTCGAGGCGCTGAAGGTTACAGTTGATGACAAAGATAAGGTTGTCGAGCTTTTCGCGAGCGGCCAGCGAAATAGCGCCCAATGCTTCCGGTTCGTCGGTTTCGCCATCACCGAGGAAAGCCCATATTTTGTGCCCCTTATGTTTCTTCAGGCCGCGGTCTTCTAAGTACCGGCTAAAGCGAGCATGGTAAATAGCCATAATCGGGCCTAAACCCATCGACACGGTGGGATATTCCCAGAATTCGGGCATGAGCCAGGGGTGGGGGTATGATGACAAACCACCACCGGGAGCCAGTTCGCGGCGGAAATTTTCGAGTTGCATCTCGGTGAGCCGGCCTTCTAAATAGGCCCGGGCGTAAATACCGGGTGAGGCGTGACCCTGGAAGTAAATCTGGTCGCCATCGCCTTCTTCATCCTTGGCCCGAAAGAAGTGGTTAAAACCGACTTCATACAGGGTGGCTGCTGAAGCATAGGTGGAAATATGGCCACCAATGGAACCTTCGGCTCGGTTGGCCCGAACCACCATAGCCATAGCATTCCAGCGGATCAAACTTTTAATACGGCGCTCGATGTCGCGCTTGCCGGGGTAGGGTTGCTGTTCTTCAACCGGAATGGTGTTGATATAGGGAGTGTTAGCGGTGAACGGTTTACGGACACCAGCTTCATACGCATAGGCGTCTAACTCTTGTAAAAGACGCTCAGCACGGTCTAAACCACTTTTGTTGACCACATAATCAAGTGACTCAAACCACTCACTGTTTTCAACAGCTTCTAGTTCAGCACTATTACCGTTTTGAGTTGAAAGATCATCCATAACTACTGCTCCTTTGCTGTCTGCAATATAGGTTATTGTGAAAAAGCTAAAGGCTTTAATCTCAAGTCTGGCAGAACAGGGGTTTACGCACTACTCTACTTATTTGGTTGCTGATATATCGCGCAGATGTTTGTTAATTGGATCAAGAGCCGTCGTGAGGCAATCAATACCGGCTCAGGAAGCTACTACGGCCTATTGTCAATCAAGAAGTTGATTCACGCTCCGGCGAAATCTGCCAGAGCTTATCATCAT
>JAGRBY010000936.1 GCA_020433835.1 Anaerolineae bacterium
TGGATGCCCGATAAAGACATTCGGGCATGACCATGGCCTCCATTTCTATGACCTCCTTGGGATCCATATTGAGCCAATGGTTTATTAGCTACACCTGTGTCGTTAGCCTTACCTGCCCGGCCGCGACGCCTCGATGGCTTGCCTTTGCTCTTCCGTGCCAATGCGTAAGCGATACGCTTTGTTGAGTGTCCACTTTTCTACTCCCCGCGCCGCAATTTGACCGCCGGCAGCGTAGCGAACAATGTAGCGGTACGTCCCGGATGGCGGCTCGATCACTTGCGTACCTTTGGCTGTTAAGGGGTAGTTTTCGCTCCAGTCGCCGTCGCCTTCAATTTCCAATTCCAAAATGACATCGGTATCGAGTTCGTTCGAAACCACAACCAGCGTTACCGGAACGGATGTTGGCGTTGGGGTAGGGACGGGCGTAGCCGTGGGGGTTGGGGTGGCCGTGGCAAAATCCGGCCGACCGGGGGCTTTACTTTCAATGACCGTAAAAACAATAGCCTCATCATTGACCTTCATATCTGTAACATCAATCGGGCTAGAGCGAAATGCTTCATCAACGCCGCTGTTGACGCCGTCGGCTATATTGTTGCCCAAAACGTAGAGGGGATAGTCGTTTAAGGTCGATAGCTCAAAATGGGGCTGGCCCGATTGCAGCGTTAGCGTAATCGGCAATCGAACCGGTAAACCCCACAGCACACCGCTAAGGTAAACGTTATCGGGCGAACGGGTATCGACCTGCACATCGCCTAAATATGCGCCGGCGATGCCGTTTAACTTTTCGGTTAAAAAGGCCTCGTCGTAAACGTTTTCATCGTCGACACTCAGCGTGTTGAAGGGCCAATCGACCGTGGCAATCGACCGCTGCAAGAACCAGGCCCCCACATATGAGCCGCAAATGACCAGCGGAATGAGAATGACAGCCGCAATAACAACAAATTGAACCACCCCCCAACTCACGCGAACCGTGGCCTTCCGCAAACGCCGCAGAAAGAGGTTTGGCACCAGCAGGTGCAAGAAGCGCTCTAAATTGTCGGCCGGGTCGTCGTCGTCGTGCACCGCTTTGCGGGCGGCTTCGGCCAGATCGTTGCGGTTGGTAAGCAGAAACCAGCGTTCGAAATCGCCTTGTTGCAGGTAGGTTTCGGCTTCGCGCTGATTTTGCTCGCACAGGTCAACCAACTCCGGCACGGTTTGGGCCGAATCGCCGTTTTTGAAGGTGAACAGGGCGGCTTGCTGTGCCCCCGAAATGAGCGCTCTTAACTGTTCGCGCAGTTGCAACGGCGTGGGCCGCTTTTCCGGGCTGCGGTCGGTGGCGCTGGCGATAATCTCCTCCAGCTCTTTGGGCAGCGAGGCATCAATCTTGCGGATGGGGGTGAACTTGCCGTGCAGCTCTTTAATTTTGAGAATGTTCGATTTGCCTTCGTAGGCATCCAGGGGGCTAATGCCGGTGATCAAATGGTGGATGGTTGCGCCCACCGCATATACGTCGGATGAGGGGCGGGCTTGCCCAAACCACTGCTCAAGGGGGCTATAGCCCACGCTGCCGTAGGCCCGTGTTTCCTCTTTCGAGTCGTTATCATCGGTGACCGGGTTGGCTTTGGCCAGCCCAAAATCAACCAACCAGATGCGTCCGTCATCGCCTAACAGGATGTTGGCCGGTTTGACATCGCGGTGCATGACCGGTTCATCGCCGTGATTGTGCATGTAGTCAAGGGCGCTGCACACATCAATGGCATAGCGAACGGCCTCGCGCCAGGGCAGCTTGTCTTGGCTCTGGTCGAGGACATCGTGCAGGTTGCGCCCCTCGATGTACTTCATAACCAAATAGTTGCTGTCGCCCTCGGAGAAGTAGTCGTAAATTTCGGGGATGTTGGGGTGGCCGGGATGGTTGAGAGCCACCAACAGGTTGGCTTCACGCTCGAAGTTGGTGCGATAAAGGGTCACCTCGCGCGCTGATTTGCCGAAGGTGAGCAGTTGTTTGATGACGCAAGCCCGGTTGAGCTTGGTATCTTCCGTGAGAAAAGCTGCGCCAAAGCCGCCGCGCCCCAATATTTTGAGCCGTCGATACCGGTCTTGCAGCAGTTGATCGCGATCGAACGGCGAAATGGCCTTGGCCGGAGCCGGCTGCGTATCTGCTGCCGAGGCCGGGTCGAGGGTTATGGTCGATGGATGTGGGGGCAACTCCTGATCGCCCAAAGTCACGGTTGAAGATGGCGGATCGGCGGTTTCACCCTCTGGTAAATAGCGGGTTAAGGTGACGGTATTCTCAAATGTATCTAAGTCGGGGTGGGGTTCAGTGGGTGAGGGGGATTGTCTTGTCTCAAAATTGCCCACCGCAATGGTTGAACTCGCGTCGTAGTCGCTATCAGACAGCAGGGCGGTGGCCCCATCGGCATCTGCGGACGGATCGTCAAGTAATAACGCCGTCTGACCTTCTTGGTCATCGACCAGCGTTCTTGTTTGGGCTTTGTTGGTTTGCTCGCCTGACGTTGATGCAACCGGTAGGCCACACTGATGGCAGTATTTGGCCGTGCTAACGAGATCAGCGCCGCAGTTTGAGCAACGGGCCATAACCTCTCCTTACTTTTTTTAGAACTTACGCAGTTCTACCGGTGACAGTCACTTTTAAGGCATCCAAGTGACTGTCACCTGACTTTTGCGTAAGCCCTATTTCTTTAAGGCTCTTGATGGATTTCAAGGAGGTGACTTCCGCCCCGCACTAGC
>JAGRBY010000937.1 GCA_020433835.1 Anaerolineae bacterium
TACACCGTCAGCTTCACCGTAGGCGGAAAATCTTTGTCTGATAGTGTGGAGGTTGGCCCGGATGAAGCCTGGGGCCTGTTGCTGGATGCAGAGGGAGTTTTGCCGCTGCAAATCTATTAAATAATCCAAGTTGTTACCCATCAGACCTGTCAGGTTTTGGGCCACCGGTCAGAGAAAAATCAGGGCAATTCGGGCAACTTAACCAGGTTAAGGCTCGTTTGAAAACCTGACAGGTCTTGTTTGCGGCATCCCATACGCTCTACGTCAGCTTTTCAACAGCGACTCTAAAATCCAAATGGCGGCTCGCTTATCGAGTGGTTCGTTGTTGTTACCGCATTTGGGGCTGTGGATGCAGCTGGGGCAGCCATCTTCGCAAGGGCACTCTTTAATCGTGGCTAAAGTGGCTTCCCACAGCTCGGTCAGCAGATCGAAACCCTGCTCGGTAATGCCGACGCCGCCGGGATAGCCATCGTAAATAAAAATTTGGGGCTGCTGGGTGGCCGGATGCATCGGCGTCGACAGCCCGCCGATATCCCAGCGGTCGCACATGGCATACAGCGGCAGCAGACCGATGGCGGCGTGCTCGACAGCGTGCAGCCCGCCCAAAAAGTCCCAGCCGCGCCGGGCCAGATGCTTGGCCCAGTCGACCGGCACATCCCACCACATCGCCCGCGTTTCAAAGGTGTTGGCCGGCATCTCCAGCGGCGTATCGCCCAAGTTGGCTTCGCTATACTGGCGCACGCGCCGATAGCTGACCACTTGCTGGGTGACCCGCACCGCGCCCCAAAAGACGTTGCAATATTTCAGCTGTTTGTGCTGATAAGAGCGAATAATGTCGATGTCGCTCACCTCGCGGGCCTGGGTATAATAATCGACCTTGGTTGGCAGCAAGGTGGCCTGCGCTTTCTGCAGATCCAGCTCGGTAACCATGTAACTTTCACCCTGATGCAGATATATCGCACCCGGATGAACCCGGCTAAAGGCCGATGCCTCATCCATCTCTTCCAACCGTTTCTTGGCTTTGCCGTCAATCAGCGCGATTGGCCGGCTGCCGACGCTGCGAATGCCCACCTGCTGGGCCGGATAGTCTTGCCCGCGATAATACCAGCGGTCGTGATCGCCTTCGTAAACCACAATATTCCGCTCTTCCAGGCTAACCATCGCGTTGATGAAGCCGGGGCCAAAATATTTTTGATCGTCGGCGCTGAGCGGCTCTTCGTGGGCGGCGCAGGGTAGATGCTGCTCTAAAATGTAGATATTCTGCGGGTCGATCAGCGCGTGCTCATGCGGGCGGCCAAAAAGCTGGTCTGGGTGGCGCATAAAATATTGGTCGAGGGGGTTATCAAGGCCAACCAGCATCGCCAGTGAACTGTTGCGACTGCGTCCGGCGCGACCGGCCTGCTGCCACAAACTGGCCACCGTACCGGGATAGCCGACCGATACCGTGGCATCGAGATCGCCCACATCCACCCCCAACTCCAGCGCCGAGGTGGCGGTTACGCCGATAAGTCGGCCCTGAAAGAGCGACTGCTCGATCTCGCGGCGATGTTCGGCCAGATAACCGGCTCGATAGGAGGCAATGCGGTTGGTTAGCTCCGGCGCGGTCTGATCGAGCGACTGGCGGGCGTAGCTAAGGATCAGTTCGGCCACCACGCGGGCTTTGGTGAAGGTGATGTTGCGCACCTGATGGCGAATCAGTTCGGCAAAGAGACCGGCGGCTTCGCTGTTGGGGCTGCGCCGCGTCGATTTCTTTTCATCGATAAAGGGCGGGTTCCACAAGGCAAACTGTTTAGGAGCCTGGGGCGAACCGTCATCGTCGATGACCACCGGTTTGAAGCCGGTCAGCCGCTCGATGTGATCGCCGGGGTTGGCAATGGTGGCCGAGCAGCAGATGAACTGCGGTTGATTGCCGTACAGTGCGCACAATCGCGCTAGCCGTCGAAAAATCAGCGAAACATGGCTGCCAAAGACGCCGCGATAAATATGGGCCTCATCGACCACCACAAATTTGAGATTCTTGAGGAAGTGGCTCCACAGCCGGTGGTTGGGTAAAATGCCGACGTGCAGCATATCGGGATTGGTCAGGATGATATTGCCCTCGCGTCGCAGCCGGGTACGGCTGTTTTGAGGGGTGTCGCCGTCGTACGTGCCGAAGCGCAGTGTGGGTAGCGGGCCACCGTTATTTTCGGCGGCGGCCCTAAAGCGCTGCGTTAACTCTTTTAGACTGCGGAGTTGGTCTTGGGCCAGCGCCTTGGTCGGAAAAAGATAGAGCGCACGGGCCTTATAATCGGCGGCAACGGCTTCCAGCACCGGCACATTGTAGCAAAGTGTTTTACCACTGGCGGTACTGGTGGCAACGACCACGTGCTGACCGGCCCGGGCCGCATCGATAGCCTCAGCCTGGTGGCTGTAAAGGCGCTCGGTGCCGCCGGCTTTAATGGCCTCCACCAGCGAACGCATCATCGGCTTTTCTAGCGAGGCATAGCGCGGAATCCGCCCGCCAATGCGCTCTACGTGAACCAATTGGTTTTGGTAGGCGCGATCTTTTTTGAGTTGGTTGAGAAAATCGGTTGGGTTCATCATTGCCTTGCGCCACTATTTTACCATGCGGTACCAAAATAATAAAAGGATTTTGGCTATATCCAACTTATCACTTACCTTACGCAGATGAAAATTTGACAATATCAATAGAGTGACAGGAAAGGGCCTTCAGTTCAGCGAAGGCAG
>JAGRBY010000938.1 GCA_020433835.1 Anaerolineae bacterium
CCAAAATGTGGCGGTCTACTGGGGGCAATAAGACCTCAACCCAGCGTTGATCGCACCTGCCGCACAATCGTCTCCGAATGCAGTTCATCGAGAAGGAGATACCGCGCTCCCAACCACTGCGCCAATTGACGGGCTAAGCCCATTCGTACAAAACCCTGTTCGCTGTCCAGCACCAGCGCGGCCAGTTGTTTTTGCGCTAACTGTACGGCGGCTGTCTGAATTTGGCCCGGCGGCGAGCTATTAGCCCGGCCATCGGTGATGAGAACCAGCAGTGGCGTCAGCGCGGCGTCGCGGTTGAGTTGGATCGTCACCACCCGGTCGGCCAGTTGCAGCGCTGATAGCAGCGGCGTGCGCCCGCCGGTGGGCAGTTGTCGAAGCTGTCGCTCGGCCAATTCCACCGAGTTGGTAGGCGAGACCAGCATCTGGGCGTTCTGCCCCCGGAACGTGATCAGGCCGACGCGATCGCGCTTTTGATAGGCATCGAGCAATAAACTGAGGATGGCACCTTTGACGGCGACCATACGCTTGCGTGCGCCCATCG
Source organism: Anaerolineae bacterium (assembly GCA_020433835.1). The sequence continues at coordinate 542 of JAGRBY010000938.1, forward strand.
AGCCGGAAGCATCGACCACAAAGAGTATGAGGTTGCCGGTGCGAACGCGCCGCACTTTGATGCGTAAATCGGGGGGGGAGATTGGAGATTGGGGATTGGGGATTGGAGACTTGTCCTGAGCGAAGCCGAAGGATTGGAGATTGGAGATTGGGTGGTTGGCTGGTTGGGTGGTTGGGGATTGGGGATTAGAGATTGGGAGATTGAGTGGATGGGTGGTTGGGGATTGGGCGCGGCGAAGGGCGGCGGCGCGGAGGGTGGCGTCGAAGGCGATGTCGCGGATGGGGCCGGTGGGGATAGCGGCGCGAAGATAGTGACCGCCCTGCTGGGTGGCGATGGTTTTGCTGCGGCGACCTCGGCCCGGTTGGGGACGGCGGACGGGAGCCGCGGGCAGCGTTTGGTTTAGGGTAAAGGGTGTGCCGGGCGCAAAAACCTGGTCAGGTGCCGGTGCGCCGGATGATTCGGGCTGGTGAGACGATTCTACTCGCCCTCCGTGTCGTCGCGGGGGGAGGGAGTGTCCGGTTGGGTACGCTCGCTGTTGCCGCGATCACCTGGCGGAGGTTGGTGCTGCTGAATAAGGTTGTCAAGCTGTTGGTGATCGATGCCCGGTTCTTCGAAGGGTTGGCGGCGGCGGCGATGCAGTAAGACCAACTCAGCCGCCCGGCGAATATCATCGACGGCTACCGTTGGGCGATTTTCCCAGGCGGCCAACGTTTGGGCTGTTTTGTACATGGTAATATCGGCCCGCAAGCCATCGACCTGGCTGCCGATGCAAATATGGCTGATCAGTTCGAGCAGCCCATCACTGAGCGTAACTGTCGGCAAAAGCTGCTGGGCCTGAAGAATACGCTCACCCAATGCTTTTTCTTGATCGACAAAGTTTTCATAGAAGGCCGCCGGATCGGTTTCGAACGTAATGCGGCGGCGAACGACTTTGGTGCGCAGAGTCGGGTCGATTTGCCCGGCAACTTCAACCGCCAGCCCAAAACGGTCGAGCAACTGCGGGCGCAGTTCGCCCTCTTCCGGGTTCATGGTGCCGACCAGTATGAAACGAGCCGGATGGCTAACGCTAACGCCTTCACGTTCGACCGTGTTGGTGCCCGAGGCAGCGGCATCGAGCAAGACATCGACAATATGGTCGGCCAGCAGGTTGACTTCATCCACGTAGAGAATGCCGCGATGGGCTTGCGCCAGCAGCCCCGGCTCAAAATGACGCTGCCCGGATTGCAGCGCTCGCTCGATATCGAGCGTCCCCACCACCCTATCATCGCTGGCTCCGACGGGGAGTTCGATAAATGGGGTTGGCCGGAAAGTAGGAGTGGGACGATTTTCGCCGGTGTTGCAAACGGGGCAAGCCGGTGTTGGCTGATTAGGAACACAGTTAAAAGGGCAACCGGGGCGCGTTTCGATGGCCGGCAGCAGTGTAGCCAGGGCGCGAGCCGCCGTTGATTTGGCTGTGCCTTTTTGGCCGCGAATGAGGACACCCCCGATAGAGGGATTGACGGCGTTAAGAAGCAAGGCCAACTGCATCGGCTCTTGCCCAACAAGTGCCGAAAATGGATAAGCAATGTGAGACATGAAAATTGGCTATTCGTTATCTTTGGTTAAGTGTTGGGTAGCAAGACGTTTGATATAGGCTAAAATTGCGCCGATACCGTTGAGGCGTTGGGTGGTTAAAACTTTGTGCAAGCCCATACCCATATAAAAGGTAGCCGGAATCTTAAGCACATCTTCCGGGGTAACCCCTTGTAGACCTTCGGCCAAAATGGCGGCGTAACCGCGCACGGTCGGTGATTCGGGGGGGATGTCAAAATAATAATGCATCCCGCCGTTTTCAAGTTCGGCGTGCACAAAAACCGGCGTCATACACTCGTGGATCTGCTCCATGTTGGTGCTGCGGTTGATCCAGTCGGGCAGCGGCGGCATCTTTTCAGAATATTCCAGCAATAATTCTAATTTCTCTCGTCCCTCGGCCCAGCTAAAATCTTCAACAATTTGGCTCAGGCGGGGAGGCAGCGCTTCAGTAGGGTCACTCATTATACTTTCTCCTGATACTATGCGGTGTTACGCCCAGAGATTATAACGTGAATTGGAGTGGACGGGAAATAAGAGAAAGGATGATGGTATCTAACCAAACAACTTCTTGCATTTTGAGCAAGAAAACGAACCGCTAAGGCGCAAAGTTC
>JAGRBY010000939.1 GCA_020433835.1 Anaerolineae bacterium
CCGTCCTGCATGCAGGATGCCTTGCGCAGCGCTCTCGCGCCCTGTCCTGCATGCAGGATGCCCCGCCGGAACCGTTTGTAACGCTTCACGGTAGCGCATTGATGTACCAGCCGCTTCATCTACAACCGGCCCACGGCCGGGGAGGCCCCGGCGCCGATTATGAAGCTCAAGAAATCCCCCGGATGGTCGGTTGCCAACAGCGACCTGGGGGGATTTCTCGCTCCTCCGTCGCTCGAAATGACAGACTTGGGGGTCAAACTCCTGTCACGTTGAGCTTACCTACGCTATTCATAAAAACAAGCGGCCTTAGTAGCCGAAAACGGCATAGCTGTGTAAGATACCAGCAGCTAGACTATAAAGGCCATACACAACAGCAGCGTTACAACATTCTATGGATACTATTCTTATTACCGGAGCCACCGACGGCTTGGGGTTAGCCCTGGCGCGTCATTATCTACCTACGGCCGAGCGCCTTATTTTAGTGGGCCGGCGGGCGTTTCGGGATGTACCCCTGACCGGGTTTGACCCCAACGCCTATTGCCGGGTTGATTTAGCCCATGCCAACGGCGCGGAGGTTATCGACAATTGGCTGGAAGCCCGCAACATTCGCCATCTTGACCTGCTTATTCACAACGCCGGTACCGGCTATTACGGCGCGATTGACCGGCAGCCCTGGACCGATATCGAGCAGTTGGTGGCGGTTAATGTGTGGGCCCCTATCGCGCTGACCCGGCAACTGCTGCCCTGTTTGCACAAGCGGCAAGGCAAGGTGGTTTTTATTAGCTCGGTGGCGGCGATGCTGCCGACGCCCCACTATGCGGTCTATGGGGCCACCAAGGCTGCGCTCGATGGCTTTGCCCGCAGCCTGCGGGTGGAGATGAAGGGTGCCATCGATGTTCAGATCATTCATCCCGGCGCGGCCCGAACGGGGATGCACGCCAAAAGTGGTATCTCACGTGAGGTTATGGATTGGGAGCGATTTCCCCCGGCGGAAATAGTCGCCCAGAAGATAGCCAAGGCAATTACCACCAAGAAACCGTCGGTGACGATTGGCGTCGGCAACAGCTTGCTTGGTTTTGCCGGACTGTACTTGAGCCGGGTTATCGACCGCGTTATGCAGAGACGGCAGCGATGAAACATTGTGTTATTACCGGAGCCGCCGACGGCATTGGCCGGGCCTTGGCGCTGCGTTATGCCCAGGCCGGGTACACTATTACCGGCATCGATATCGACGCCGAGCGGGCCGAACAAACGCAGGCGGAGTTGCAAGAGGCAGGCCAGACAGCTTCGTTTATCATGGCCAACCTGGCCGAACAGGGCGATTTAGGGCGTATTGTCGGCAAGCTGGAATCCGGGCCAAAGATTGATACGTTTATTCATAACGCCGGTATCAGTGCCGTTGGCCCGTTTGCCAGGGTGCCGCTGACGGAACAACGGACGGTACTGGAGATTAATTTGGTGGCCCCAATGCTGCTGACATCGGGGCTGCTTAAGCAGCAGTTGCTCAATCCGGGCTGCAACCTGATCTTTATTTCGTCTCTATCTCGTTTTGTCAGCTATCCCGGCGCGGCGGTTTACGCGGCCAGCAAAGATGGCCTGGCCGCCTATGCCCGCAGTGTGGCGGCGGCGGTGGGCCGCGACGATATGCACACGCTAACGGTCTATCCGGGGCCAACCCGAACGGCCCACGCCCGACGTTACAGCCCCAATAATAACCATGAAAAAAGGCGGATGCCGCCGGAGGTGCTGGCCGAAAAAATCTACCAGGCGGCTGTATCAGGCCGGCCGGTATTAATTCCTACCGTTCAGCATCGCCTCTTTGCGCTGGCCGGCCGACTTATGCCCCGCTTGGCGGAGTGGGCCATGCGGAAATCTATTTTCGATAAGCTGCAAGGGGATGGGTAATCCGTCCTTCGGCGTTGATATGGCGGTGCATAAGGCGGTGCTTACTCAGCGCTAATGTCGATTTCGCCAAAGGGCAGGGTTTGGGTTGTGTCTTCCGGCAGCACCAGTTCGAGCCGGTAGTGGCCGGGGGGCAGATCGGGCAGCAGGTCAAGGTTCCAGTGGGTGCGGATGATATCGCCGAGCTGCCAGGTAACGTCATCGGGGTTAAAGATCTCTGATAGGGTTAAGTTGAACCAGGCCTGTTTGGTCTCGCCCGCAGCATCGATAAGCGCGACGTGCATGGTGGTGTTGGCGGCCACCGGACGCTCGGCACGCCAGCGTAGTTGCATGGGCAGGCGGCTGCCGGCGGTTACCGGTTCCGGGGGTATAACGGCGTCAAAGAGGGTAAAGGGGCCAAAGATGTGGGGGGTCAGGGTCGGCTCGGTCGAGATGAGCGGCATAAAGATGGGGTTCGACACGACGTTGACCAGGGTTTCATCGGTGGGCAGGTCAAAGAGTAGTTCGCCTGCGGCAACGGCCGGGGCCTGGGTGTAAAAGCCAATCCGCAGGCGATATTGCCCGGCCGGCATATCATCGGGCAGCGTAACCTGCACGCGGTCGTAAACGATTTCGCCTTCGACCCAATCCGCACGGGATGGATTGTAGGCGTTGGCGGTTTGGCTGACTCCTTCAGCCCAGGCGCGATCCTGGCTGTCGACCAGCCGCACAAAAAAAGGTTCCTCGGTGCTTTTGCCCAGATACTCCCAATAGATATCAAAGGCCACCGTCCGGCCCGGCGCAAACTCTACGTAGCTGGGCGACCACTGCCAGGCCAGCA